>JBDSBS010000386.1:0-2876 GCA_039921435.1 Planctomycetota bacterium
CGCGCGCGAAGCCGTCGCCGAGCTGGAGCCGCTGGTGGCCGAGCACCCAACCATCATTGGTCCCCGCGCCGCGCTGGGCACCGCTCGGTGGTTCCTCGGCCGCGCGCTCCAGGCGACGGGACAGCGGTCCGCAGCGCGGGGCCAGCTGGAGAGCGCCCTGGACGTGCTGGGCCGCTGCTACGTCGAGGATCCGGCGAAGCACGCCGAGTTGGTAGCCGGCGCCTGCCGCGAGCTGGCGTCAACGCTCGACCCGGCGTCCGAGCCCGACGCGTTCCTCTCTTTGTTGACTCGAGCGCGCGAAGCGCAGCAGCGACTAGTCAGCATGAAGCCGCAGTCCCTCCCTTGCCTGGAGGAACTCATGCAGATCGACGTGAACATCAGTCTCGGGCACGCACGACGCGGCGATGTCGACGCCGCGATGGCTGCGCTTCGAGCCAACGAGGAACTGATCGCGACCCGCTCGGACATCGGTGCGAGCACCGTGGCAAGGGTGCATGCCGTGGCAGCAGAGTTGCTGGTGCGCAGCGGCAAAGAACAGCAAGGCATCGTGCGACTCGAACAGGCCGTCGCCGCAGCGCAGGCCTGGGTCGACAAGGAGCCCAACCGAGTACACCCAGCGACCATGGTGGCGAAACTGCTCGCGCAATTGGCTTTTTGGCAGGGCACCAACGGGCCGACCGAGGCATCGATCGAGACCAATCGGGCGGCCACTGTAGCGACGGAAGCATGGCTGGCTCGCGCCACTACCGATCTGGAAGCAAAGACGAGTTTGATCTTCAGCCTCGCTGGTCTCGTCAGGGCCCTGCTCGAGGTGGGCGACGAGTCCACGTTCGCCGAAGCCGAACGTTGCGCCCGGCGCGCGGTAGAACTCACCGAGACGACACAGAACCTGGAACCAGAGCTGCAGCTGCGGCTCCGCTGGCTCGCGCTGGGAACCCTCGGCGTAGCCGTCGACGACATCGGTCTGGCTGATGCCGATGCCACCTGGCAAGAGACCGAACGCGCCATGCATGCGTGGCGCAAGGACAACGCCGTCGATGCGTCGTTCGCAGCGGACTACGTCGACTTCTCGGTTCGCATGGCACGCCGACATATCGCGGCTGGTCGCACCGACGACGCCACGGCGCTGCTGAGCGAGGTCGCGCATCTGGTCGACGAGCAAGTCCCCATGCCGCCAAAGCTCGCGAAAGCAGCCGTCGAGGCGTTCCGACTATCGGCCGTGCTCGCCGTGCAACGCCACGAACTCGACATTGCGACCGAACACGCAGAGAGGGCGCACGCGGTCGAGAATGGCTGGCGCGGCTGGCTCGCCGCGTCGCGAGCCATGCAGGCCATTTGCCAGGCTGCCCGCGGCACGGCTGACGTGGCTTTTTACGCGGACCACGCGATCCAAGTGCACGAACGTGCGATCGAGGAGCTGGTCGCGGAGACAAGGAGCTGGCCTGAGGACTGCTCGATGGCGGGACGGCTGGCACAGACTCGCATCCGTTTGGCGCTGGCGCAGCGGGACTGTGGCGAGAACGTGGATGCGGGTGCCGTTGCGCAGGCAATCGACACGCTGTCGACGTTGCGTGATCGAATGCACGCCTACGACTGGGACGAGTCTCTACTGCTTGCGGCGAAGGCGATGCCGGCTCGGTGACGCGGCCGCGCGCCCCCTGTTGTGACGAGACAACGGCCGCAAGTCGGGCCGCGGCTCAGGCTGAGGATCACGCCGCGGCTCAGGCCGGCGCGATACCGCGACGCGCGAGTTCGAGAGCGAATTGCGCGAGCGCACGACCGAGCAGCTGTCGCGTCGCCTCCTCGCTACGTTCCATGACTTCGGCGATCACCTTGTGCGGCAAGCCGACGATGCGTGCCAGTGTGACGACCTCGCGGTGGTCCTCCGACAGTGCGGTAAGCGCGTCGCGCACCTTGTGCGCGGTCTCGGCGCCCATCGCGTCTTGACTCGGCGTCAGCAAGTTCTTCGCGAGAGTCATCTCGAACGCACTCTCGCCGCCCTCTTCGCGCCGGACATCGCGCAAGGCGCCTCGGTAGAAGCGATGCTTGTCGCGCATCTTGTTCAACGCGGCGGTGAACAGCCACGCGCGGAACCGTTCTTCGCCGCGGAAGTCGAATCGCCCACGCTCGCCGAGCAGTTGGCGGCACACGGACTGCACGACGTCCATGCTCGATTCACGCGCCCGCACGTCGGAGCTGAGCCGCGCATGCACATAGGCATGCAGCTGCGGCAAGTAGCGGGCGAGCAGGGTGTCGAGCGAAGCCTCGTCGCCTGTTGCGGCAAGTCCGTATAGCTCGTCGTCCGCGCCTGGCATGCGATCGAAACTACGATCCTCCGAGCAGATTGTCGACTGCTCGAACTCGAGTGCGACTGCAGTCAGAGAGGGCGATCGCGGGGACTCGGCAGGCTTCTTGGCGAACTCACCCGCCCAACATCTTCTTCGCCCGCAGCCCCGTCATCAGCAAGACGGCCCCGACCAGCAAGAACACGCCGGCGATCATCCAGCGCAGCAGCCACTCGTTCCAAATCAACAGCAGCCCAAATGCGATCGCGGCGCCGCCGAGCAGCAACAATAGCATCGGCAACTGGGTCGGGAGCTGCGGCATGCCCTGCATGCCGCCACGGAGATTGAAGTCCATCAGGGAAGCGCCTTCTCGTAGATGCGGTAGCGACGGTAGACGCGGTGTCCGAGCGTCTCCAGGGGGCCGAGCATGTCGCGGTTGTCCTCGAGGATCCAGCTCGCTTCGCAGGCGCGGAAGCCGACGTCGAGTCCGGATCGGATCACCTTGTGCATGAGCAGCATCTCGATGCCGATGCGCCGATGTTCGGGCACGACGCCGAGCGTGATGACGCGGATCAGCTTGACGGTCTTCAT
>JBDSBS010000387.1:0-2562 GCA_039921435.1 Planctomycetota bacterium
TTTGCTGGTCCGCGCACGTTCTTGACGGGCAGCGTGCGTTGCCGCGGCGAGCCGCTGGCGAGCGTATCGCTCGAGGTGTTCGGAGCAGCCGAGCACCCTGCGGTTGGACAAACCGACCGCGATGGTCACTACCGGATCCTCGTCTCGGCGGGCCCGCAGCGAGTGCGGGTCGGCAATACGCTGAAGGGCAGTGGGACCACGCACCGTGCCATCTATCGTCACGAGCGGGAGACGCTGGTGCCGCTGGGTGTGATCGAGCATCGATGCGACATCGACGTGCCGCCGAACGAGCTCGCCATCGCTGTGACAGGAGCTCTGACCGGCGTGATTCGTCCGCTGACGTTCCACCTCGAAGGAACGGCCGCCATCGACGAGGTGCGCGCGACGTTCGAACTCGCGCCCACCGACGCCAATACCGGCCGCTATGAGGGCATGCCGCCGGGGCTGTGGACCGTGCGCGCCGAGTCGGCATGGTTCTGCCCGCCACCGGCGCAGCAGTTCGAGATCTCGCGTGCGTCTCCGAACGCGCGCGTCGAGATCCCGGTCGAACCGGCTGGCATCGTCTGCCTCGACCTGCGTCGGTCTGACGGCCGCGAGTTTGCGCCGCCACCCGTGAGCATGCCGCCGTTGCAAGCCGGCGGGTGCTCGTTCGAAGCGGTCGACGTGCGGCGCTTCGCACCGGTTGGTGCCGGGTACTACGGCTACGTGAGCGTGCCGCCCGGGCCTGCTCGGGTGCTGCTCGAAGACCGCGAAGTCGATGGCCAACTGACGTTCCAACCGTTCGACGCGCAGCCGGCGCGCCAGATCGAGGTCGCCGCTGGCAACTGCAATCAGGTGGCGATCTTCGTCGAGCCGCGGGCCCAGGTCGAGCTGCGCGCGGTCGACTCGGTGGGGCGCGAGGACTTGCATGCGGTGGTCGAGGTGCGCCGGGGAGCGCGCGTGGTGGCCCCGTTGCACAAGGAGCGGCCGTCGCTCTGGCATGCGTTCTTGCCGCCCGGTGAGTATCGCGTTCGAATCGATCGCAACGGTGAGAGCACCGAAGAATCGCTGGTCGTGGCCCGCGCGAACGTGCAGCGGCGGCTTCGGCCCTAATTCGGCCCTAATTCGGCCCTGACGCGCCGCGGTTGGCGACGCGGCGTGGCGCTTGCTTCCTCCGGTGCGTGCCCCTTTGCTGCTGGCATGAGCAAACAAGCACCCGACCATCACGACGCCGAACTCGTGCTCCAGATCTACGACCTGCGGCGCGAACCCGTCATGCGCGAATCGCGCGACGCCATCAACCGCGACTTCTGGCCGAAGAATGAAGCCGAAGCGCTCGCCATCCTGCAGCCCGACCACCCGCTCAACCGCGCCTACCGTCAGACGGGGACCTACTGGGAGATGGTCTACGGCATGGCCAAGCACGGCGTCGTGAACGCCGAGTTCCTGCTCGAGAGCAATGGCGAAGGCCTGCTGCTGTTTGCGCGCATCGAGCCCTACCTGGCAGCGATCCGCAAGGCGACGAGCCCACGCGCGTTCAGCAAGGCCGAATGGGTCGCCAGCTCCTGCGACCTCGGCCGCGCGATCATGGAGACGTTCCGTGGGCGCGTGAAAGCGAAGCTCGCGGGCAAGTAGGCGCGCGGTCGCTGCATTGCAGCATCGCAGTAGCATCGCAGTGACCCGCTGGCGAGACGGGCGATGGCCAACTACAGTGCCAGCGCCAATCTCGGCCGGGGACCTCCATGATGCACGCAGTTGCCGCGTTCCTACTGCTCCTGACGAACCTGCTCGCGCAAGCCATCCTGCCGCCGCCGCCCGTGCCGGCTGGCAACCCGATGACGCCCGAGAAGGTCATGCTCGGCAAGCTGCTGTTCTGGGACGAGCAGTTGTCGTCCTCGCGTTCGGTAGGTTGCGGCAGCTGCCACATCCTGCGCCACGACGGCACGGATCCTCGCGTCGACTCGTTGCACCCCGGCCTCGACGGCGTGTTCGGCACGGCGGACGACGTGTTTGGTTCGCCGGGCGTGTTGTTTCACGACGCGGCGGGGGCGCCGAGGCCCTCGCTCCAGTTCGGCATCGAGGTGCAGATCACACACCGGCGGGCGCCGTCGGTGATCAACGCGGCGTACGCCACCAAACTGTTCGTCGACGGGCGGGCCGACGATGTGTTTCGCGATCCGGTCAGTGGCGCCGTCGTGTTGGCATCGGGTGGAACGCTCGAAAACCAGATCGCTGAGCCGCCAGTCAGCGAGGTCGAGATGGGTCACATCGGCCGGACTTGGACCGACGTCGCCAACACCTTGCCGACGCTGAAGCCGCTGGACCTCGCTACCACCGTTCCGCGCGCGATGACACGCTTCATCGGCGGGCGGACCTACGACGCGCTGTTCACGCAGGTGTTCGGATCGCCCGGCATCACGCCGGTGCGCATCATCTTCGCGATTGCGTCGTACGAACGTTCACTCATCAGCGATCGATCGCCGTTCGATCTATATCTCGCGGGCCAGGGGCAGTTGTCGCCGTTGGCGCAGCAGGGGCTGCAGCGGTTTCAAACCCTGTGTGCCTCGTGTCACACGGACCTCG
>JBDSBS010000388.1:0-4945 GCA_039921435.1 Planctomycetota bacterium
ACGACCGGCGACAGCCTTTCGCACATCGGCTACGTGCCGGTGCTGCCGCTGCTGGCGACCTTCGCCGTGCCGCGCCGCCTTGCCGAGGCAGTGGCCGCGGCGGGCCAGAACCCGCGTCTGTTCGTGCTGCCGCCGCGCGCCGTGCAGGGTGCCATGCTCGAGCTGCACCGCCGCGGTTGGCTCATCCCTGCAACTGGCGCAACAGGCAGCCGGTGACCGCCGCCACGGCAAGACTGTCGCCGCGCGCGAGCAGCCGGCGCACGCCGTCCTGATCGGGCAGCGGCAGCGGCGACGCAAACCACAGGAGCCGGCCTTGGTGCGGGCGCAATTCGGGCAACATCGGCAGCACGTTGGCGTCGCCAACGACCGCCTCGACCGACGGCAAGTTGCCGGGATCACAAGCGAGCCCGCCGTAGCTGGCCGGGGCCGTGATGCGGCAATTCTGCTGGCGCGCGCGCGCGAGCACTTCTTGCAGCGCCGTGCGATGTCGCAGCGAGGTCGTGCCGAGGCTCAGGTTGATGAGGTGCGGCGCCTGGTCGACGGCGTGCCGCAGCGCGTGCAGCACCGCTTCGAAGGTGCAGGTCGCATCGCGATCGAAGACCCGCAGCGCCACGAGCTCGACGTCCTGCACGTAGCGCAGGATCACCGCCGCCACCGCCGAGCCGTGGCCGAGCCAGTCGCGCCCGCCCCCGGTGGGATCGTCGATGCCGTGCGCCGAGAACGAAGGTCCCGCCGTGACGACGGCACGGCCGCGCACGCCGGGGTGCATTGCATCGATGCCGCTGTCGATGACGACGACCCGCAGCGGGCGGGCCGGTGCAACATTCATCCGTCGACGACGTGGATGCGGCCGACGATCTCGCCCTCGAGCTCGACCGTCTTGAGGCGCTTGAGCTGCGCGTCGAACACTTCGAAATCCGAACCGGCAGTACCAATGTAGACCTTGTCGCCGTCGGGGGAGATGGCGACGAGCGAGCGGCGCGGACGGAACTCCTCGAGGGCCTCGGCGATCTTCTGGCCCGTGCGCAGGTCATACATGAGGAGTCGCGTTCGGTTGTCGCCACTGCCGCGGCCGCCGAAGCCACCACCGAAGCCACCCGACATCGCCGCGGCCACGAGCTTCTTGGGCGCGACGCGCAGGCCGAACGAACTGACCTGAGGTCCCCATTCCTGCACGTCGACGATGCGCTTGTTCTTCAGATCGAGTTCGACTACGCCCCAGTTCGTGCGCGCCTTCTCGACGGGGTCGGTGCTCGAAAAGAGCATGCGCGCGCGGTCGGGGTCGCGGCCATCGAGCAGGTCGGTGCCCGTGAGACGCAGTGCACCGGCGCCGAAGAAGCGCGGCGTCCGCAGGTCGATCTTCGCCACTTCGGTGAGCTTCCGCGCGTCGAGGAACTGCAAGTTGCCGTCGTTGTCCTGACTCAGCCACTGCGTGCCGTCGGCCGACAAACGAGTGCTGCGGTCGAAGGCCTCGGGCAGCCGCGGTGTCTTGCGCACGACCTTCCTGTTGGCGCTGTCGTAGAGCAGCCACTGGCTCGCTTCGAACGAGTAGCGGTCCACCTCCTTCTTGACGCGGTCCGTGCGCACGTACCAGAAAATGCCACCGGGCAGCTCGCGCACGTCGCGGATGCGCAGCACGAAGTTCTCTTCGACGAACGGGTGCGTGCTCGCCACCGTGCCAGTGGTCAGGTCGACCACTTCGATCGTGTGCTGCTGGTCGGTGACGACGAGCAGGTGTTTGCGATCCTGGGTCAGCGTCGTGTTCCAGAACAGGCCCTTCTCGAGCTTGACCTTCTGCACGACGGTGTCCGACGCGGGGTCGTACTTGACGACGAAGTCGGGGTACATCGTGAACCAGAAGAACTGCTTGCCCTGCAGGCCGGACAAGGGCGGTGCGGCGACCGGCGTAAACTCTGGCAGATCCTGGTTCTGGCGTTCTCCCTGCGGCCCACCCTGTGCACCCTGACCGCGGCGGCGGCCACCGCGTTCGCCGGATCGTTGTGGATCTTGCGTGGGCGGTGTGGTCTCGGCCGGGATGGGGTCGGGTGTTGGTGTTGGTGTCGGCGAGGGAGTCGGCACCTGGTTGCGGCCGGTCGAGGGCACGCAGGCCATGGCCAGCAGCAGGAGGAGCCCGCTGCGCAGGTGACGAAGCAAGGGCGGCATGGGCATGGGCGGCATGAGGATGGGCGTCATCAGCATGGGCACTGGGACAGACTCACTCTCTGACTCGAACTGTCACTACGGGAAGACCCTTCTCATTACGGGAAGACGAGGTCGATCGACTTCCAATCCTGCATCGGAGCACCGCACGACTGAGTCCACGTTGGCGAGTTGGTGACGCCGTCGGGCACCTGAACGGGCCAGTAGCACGTGTGGTAGCAATCGTAGAGGTCGCGTTCGATCGGCTGACAGAGGCCGTTGGGGCTGTTGCTCGAGTCGACCTCCCAACCGGGTGCGAAGATCGTCGTGCAGCCGTAGGGATACTGCGTCGGCGGTGGATCCTGCGTCAGTGCGCGCGCACCGCCGCGCTGCGACAGCACGAGGGCCGCGAGCTGGCGGGCCTTCTGGTTGCAGGGGAACACGCGCGGGCGCCTCGGCTTGGGTGGGAGGGCACTGCCTGTGTCGACGCTGCTTGTGTCGATCGGGTCGATCGGATCGATGGAATCATCCGTCATGATTCGAACCTCGCGAAGAACTTCGGGTTGGTGGTCAGGATGCGGCCATAGCTGCGCAGGCCGAGGTCGACGAAGCCGCGGATCCACTCGCAGTAGTGCAGGTTGGCCTTGGTCGCGTCGCCGTAGCGCACGTGCGCTTCGTGGTAGCAGCCGCCCGCGCACAGGGGCCTCGCGAAGCACTGCGTGCAGTCGGTCTTCTGGTCCACGTGCGCCTTCTGCAAGAACGCCGTGCGCACGCCCTCGTCGATGCCCGTGGCGACGTGGCCGACCGCGTGGCTCTTCGATTCGACGAAGCGATGGCAGAGGCCAAGTTCGCCTTCGGTCGAGACGCCCAGCAGGCCGAGACCAGCGCCGCAGGGGTGCGCCTTGTTGACGCCCTGGTGGAGTTCGCGCAGCAGGTCGCCGAGGTTGGCAAAGCCGTGCGACTCGCCGCGGTTGGCAGCGGCGATGTAGTCCTCCGCCAGTTCGCCGAACTCGCGCAGCAGCCGTTCGTAGCCCGCTTCGCCGAGTGCGTAGTCGCGGCCGAGGCCCGCGGTGACCGGCGCAAAGCCGACTTCGTCGAAGCCGAGCTCCTGAGTCAGGAAGTTGTAGGTGTCGGCGACCGCAGTGGCACCGGCCGTCAGCGTGACACGCGCTCCGATCGACCTTCCCTTCTTCTGCTTGTTGGTCGCGACGAGGTGCTGGATGCGCGGCGCGATCGTGTCGAACGAACCCTTGCCCCCGCTGTACGTGCGATGCCGGTCCTGCTCCTTCTGGTCGCCGTCGATCGACACCGTGATGCCGAAGCGATGCGTCGTCAAGAAGTCGACGACTTCGTCGGTCAGCAGCGTGGCGTTGGTCGTCAGCGAGTAGTGCACGCGCTTCTTGTGCACGCGCCCGCGCTCTTCGGCATACAAGGTGGCAACCTTGATGGCTGGGAAGTTGAGCAGCGTCTCGCCGCCGAAGAACGTGATCGACACCTGCGGCCGGTCGCCGCTGTTGCGCATCAAGAAGTCGATCGACTGGCGCGCCGTGTCGTCCTCCATACGTGCCTTGCCGGTGCCTGCACTGCCCTTGCCCTCGGTGAGCCGGTCGGCGCCGTACTCGTAGCAGTACGTGCACGTGAGGTTGCACTTGTTGGTGACGTTGAGTACCAGCGTCGCGATCGGGAACGGCATCGGCGGCAGCTGTGCGCGCGGGGGCGCCGATTCGCCCGCGGGCCGGATCACGCCGAGGTCGATGAGGTCGTGCAGCGCGGTCTCCGCGTCGCCGCGTTCTTCGTCTGCCTGCGTCTCGAGCCACGCAGTCGAGTCGGCGCCGCCCTTCGATGCAAACGCCTCGACGATCGAAAGCGCGAGCGGATCGAGGCCGAGGATCGCGGCCGATGTCGCGACGTAGATGAACTCGGCACCGTGATCGCCCTTGAAGCGGTGGTGCAGCACCGTTTGCAGGTGCATCAGCGGTCCTCCCAATCGAGCACTTGCCAGCGCACGTAGAGCGGTATGGTGACGATCAGGTGGCTGCGCGCGAGGAACGTCTTCCGTTCGCGTGCCGGTGGTCCCGGCGGTACGGCAGGTGCGGGTGGTTTTGGGGGCACTGGTTTGGTCTCGGCTGCGGTGGGTTTGTCGGGTTCGCCCGGCCGATTGGGGTCCGCGGGCTTGTCGCCGGGCGCCGTCGCAGGCTTCTCGGCGGGCTTCGGTGGTTCGGGGCGAACGGCGACGTCGAGCTCGACTTCGGCGGTCACGAAGACATCGCCGGTGTTGTTGGTCTGCCACTTGCGCGCCGGATTGGGGCCGTCATCGTTGGGCGTGAAGACCCCCGTCACCGGATCGATGCTGCCGACGTACTTCAGATCGTCGTCGTCCTCGCGCATGCGGAACTCGGCGAGCCCCCAGCGCGGTCGCACCTGGAACAGGTCGACGTCGTCTTCGGTGAACGGCTTCTCGTCGGGCCCGCGGTTCATGGCGAACGCTTCGAAGCGTTCGATCTGCTTGGGCAGCTTGGCACCGCCGACGCGGGAGAGACCCTGCAACGGCCGGATGCGCACGTAGTCGACGGTGTCGTAGAGCTGCAGCGAAACGGAACCCGGTTCGCTGCCAAAGGCGACCAGGCGCGGACTGAGCTGCGTGCCGGCCGCGGTGTCGAGCACCAGCACCACGTGGCGATCCGAACGTCGTTCGACCGCCGTCACCTTCAAGCCGTCGCCGACGAAGAAGTCGGCGCTCGTGGGGGCTGCGGGAAACGCCTCGCCGTAGACGTCGAGCCGGTGGCCCGTGCTTGGCACCGCGACT
>JBDSBS010000389.1:0-2587 GCA_039921435.1 Planctomycetota bacterium
CCGGCACCATCGTGACGCTGCTCGGGCGCGAAGTGGCGGGCGGCATCGCGTTGGGGCTCGTGCTCGGGGTGCTTGCCGAACGCGCGATGCGAACAATCGACGAACCCAACCTCGAGATCCTGATCACACTCGCGGTTGTGTTCACGGTCGGCTTCGTCGCCAGTCACTTGCACGTGTCGGCGCCGCTCGGCGCGGTCGCAGCAGGACTCTTCCTCGGCAACCACGGCCGCGCGCGCGCGATGTCCGACCGCACGCAGCAGGCGCTCGACACGGTGTGGACGTTCCTCGATGAGACCTTGAACGCGGTGCTGTTCTTGCTCATCGGCGTCGAGGTCTTTGCGATCGATACGCGCAGCGCCTACCTGTGGGCCGCAGCACTGCTGATTCCGTTGGTGCTGTTCGCGCGGTTCGTGTCGGTCGTCGTGCCGCTCAAGGCGCTGGGGCGGCGCGTCGCACTCGGCCGCGGCGCGATCCGCGTTCTGACGTGGGGCGGGCTCAAGGGCGGCATCTCGATCGCGCTCGCCATGAAGACACCGGAGTTTTCGGGCCGCACCGCGGTGCTGACCGTGACCTACGCGATCGTGGTGTTTTCGGTGGTCGTGCAGGGGTTGACGGTGGGCAAGCTCGTCAAGTCGGTGGCCTCGAAGTCGGGGCCGAAGACGGTGGACGGCCCGACGTCGTGATCCGTGGTGATGCGCTGCTACGAACTGCACGACAGAGCCGAGCAGCCCGGCTTGTTGCGCGCCCAGTCGGGGCGCTTCTGCGCGAGCTCTTCGTGCTCAGGCTGTTCGTCGAACGGCCGCTCCATGACGGTCAGCAGGCGCTGCACCTTGCCGAGGTCGCCGGCGTGCGCGGCGTCGATCGCATCCTGGGCGAGCCAGTTGCGCAGCACGAACTTCGGCTTCACTGCGTCCATGGCGCGCGCGATCTCGGCCGGTGCTCGCGGTTCGCTGCGCACGCGCTGCCACCATCGCTGCAGCCACGCGACCCCCGTTGCGAGATGGGCTGCAGGCACTTCGCCGTAGAACGTTGCGCGCACGTTCGCCGGCAGCTCGATTGGCGGAGTCTCGCGCCCGACGAGCGGCGCCAGCCCGCGGAAAAACAGCGTCATGTCGGTCTCTTCGGCGCCGAGCCATGCGAACAACTGTTGCAGGAGCTCGCCGTCGCCGCGTTCGGTGTCGAACGTGATGCCAAGTTTGGCGGCAAAGCGCGCGGTCGCGTCCGCCGCGTACTTCGTCTGGTACGCCGCGAGGGCATCGTGCACGACACGTTCGTCGCCGTCGAGCAGCGGCAGCAGCGCCAAGCCGAGCCGCTCGACGTTCCACAGGCCGATGCCGGGCTGGTTCCCGAAGGCGTAGCGATGCTGCTGCGCGTCGGTCGTGTTGGGCGTCCAACCGAGGTCGAAGTCGTCGATCCAGCCATAGGGTCCGTAGTCGATCGTCAGCCCGAGGATCGACAGGTTGTCGGTGTTCATGACGCCGTGCACGAAGCCGACCGCTTGCCAGTGCGCAATGAGCTTCGCCGTGCGCTCGGCGACTTCGCGCAGGAACGCCGCGTAGTGGTCCTTGCCGAGGCTCGCGGCCGGCGCACCGAGCTGCGGGAAGAAGTTTTCGAGCGTGAACGCGCCGAGTTTGGCCAGCAACTCCGTGTCGTCGCGCGACGTCGGCAGTTCGAAGTTGCCAAAGCGCAGGAAGCTCTCGGCCACGCGGCAGACGATCGCGCCGGGTTCAGCCTTCGCGTTGCCGTCGTAGAACATGTCGCGTACGACGTCGTCGCCGGTTGCAACCAGCGACAGCGCGCGTGTCGTCGGCACGCCGAGGTGGAACATCGCTTCGCTGCACAAGAACTCGCGGATCGACGAACGCAGTACCGCGCGCCCGTCGCCGCGGCGCGAATAGGCGGTCGGGCCTGCTCCCTTGAGCTGCAGCTCGGCGATGCCGCCGTCGGGGCGCACGAGTTCGCCGAGCACGATCGCACGGCCGTCGCCGAGTTGGCCGGCCCAGTTGCCAAACTGGTGGCCGCCGTAGTTGGCGGCGTAGGGGTCCATGCCGGACCACAGCGCGTTGCCGGCGAGCACGCGCGTGGCCTCGGGGGTCTGGATGATGTCGTCGAGGCCGAGTTCGCGGGCGAGCGGGCGCGAGAACGCGAGCAGCTTCGGTGTCGCCACCGGTGTCGGTTGCACGCGCGACCAGAGTGCTTTGTGCACCTGGCGCGAAGTCGTCTCGGTGGCGACGTCGCCGGGCAGCGTGTCGAGGAAGCGTCGCTTGAATCGGAGCGTGCTCACTCGAGCCACCGGATCGTTGCCGGCAGCATCGTCGACGGGGCAGCGTGCGTTCGCATGCGTTGAGGATAGCGACTGTCGCGGCACGGCGTGGGAAGGATGCGCGTTGATGCTACGCTCACGGCGGTGAGCCCAGTTTCGAGCTTTCCGCCGATCGCCGCGCCGGACGCGCGCGTGCTGATCCTCGGCAGCATGCCTGGCGTGCGGTCCTTGCAAGCGCAGCAGTACTATGCGCACCCGCAGAACGCGTTCTGGAACATTCTCGGCGCCATCTGCGGGTTTGTGCCGACGCTTCCCTACACCGAG
>JBDSBS010000390.1:0-4609 GCA_039921435.1 Planctomycetota bacterium
CTGCCGCTCGGCGGTGGCTTCGAGCACGGCGCTGTACTCGCCGTCGAGTCCCGCTTCGTGCACGAGCGGCGGCACCGCAAAACCGTGTACAGTCGTCAGTGGTTGCTGCTGCTGGAAGCCCTTCCGATGCCGGCCGATGTCGCGGTAGGCGCCGAAATCGAGCACGACCTCGAAGTCGAACGGCGCGGCGCCCTCGAGTGCCTGTGGCCAGCCATCGTGCGGGCCGCGCGCGGCCATCAGTTTGTCGAGCAGGTCGATGCGCTGGCCCTGCGTCAGCGCCTTGACCGTGCCGAGCAACGTGACGAACGGCTGCTGGCTGTGTTCGTAGAGCAGCGACGCGAGCAGCTTGTGATCGAGTTCCGCATCGTGCGCGAGCAGCTGCGTGTGGCCGGCGGCAGCGCCGCGCTGCACGGGTGACTTGGCCGCGCCCAGGTCGTGCACGAGGGCCGGCAGGCTTTGCTGGAGCGCTTCCAGGAACGCGTTCGGCCGCGCGTGCTTGAGCAGCGTCGGCAGCGCGATTTCGGCCTGCTGCTGCATGCGTTCGCCGACGAGGCGGAACTCGGCGAGCGAGTGACTCTTCAATTCGGTGACGACACAGCTCAGGGTGCGCGCATCGACGACCATGCCCCACTTGGTGAAGATCGCCGGCGTCAGCAGGTAGCGCGCCGCGTCGAAGGCCTCGGCCTTGAGCGTGCGCAGCCACGGCCCTTCCTTCTCGCCGGGCTGCAGCGGGCGCTGCTTCTGCAGGTGGGCGAGACACCGTTCGGTGCAGCTCTGGTAGAGCGCGAAGGTGTCCTTCAGCACGCCGTCGTAGGCTGCGGCCAACTCGCCGCCGGCCGCCATCACCGAGGGGTCGCGCCAGTGCGTCTCGGCGCTGAACGAGATGTAGCGCGTCGACGATTCTTCGAAGCTACAGCGGCGCTCGCGCTGCACGAAGCGCGTGACGAGCTGCGAGACGCGTTCGACTGCGAGGTGCACGACCGAACCTTCGCGCAGCGAGTTGTGGCCGTGGTCGATCGCGTAGGTCTTGAGGAACTGGCCCGACTTGTCGGCCATCACGCTCGACAGCAGATCGACCGGAGCGTTCTCGAGCGGCAGGTCTTCGAGCTGCTTGCCCTGCGCCTCGAGGCCCTGCCGCAGCCGGTCGAGGAACTGGTCGCGCATCGACTTGCTGCTACGCGAGTAGACGCCGTTCAACGTCGCCGCCACTTCGCCGGGCAGGTTGCGCACCAGGTAGATGTCGGCGTGCTCGCTGCCGTCGACGACCGAGAAGTAGGTCTGCAGCAGGCGGCGTTCGAGGTCGCTGTAGGGCATCGGGGCTCGGGCCTGGCGGGGGAGCGGGTGGCGCTGCTCGCTACACCTTGTGGCTGGCGAATCGGCGGCGCATGACGAGGAAGGTGCCGGCAATGCCGAGGGCCAGGCCCGCAGCGAACGCGAACCAAACGACGGGAACTTCGAGAGCAGTGATGTGGGCGAACATGGCGAACATGGGAGCGGGCAGCTTGGCGCGCCGCAAGGCCGGGCTGGTTGCCGACGTCGGGTTGCTGACGATGGTTGGCGACAGTTGACGACAGTTGGGGACGAGCCGTGAGGTCTCGGGGGCCGGATCCGGGCCGCACCCTGCCCCCGGTGTGCCACTTGCTTGCATGGCAATACACTTCGTCGTCGCGCTGTGCGGTTGGTTCCTGGCCGCGCCGTCGCTCTCTGCCCAGGAACTCACCTGGCGTCTGCCTCCCCTCGGCGCCGTCGAATACCGGCGAGATTGGTCCGCGAGTGCTGGCGAGGTCGCGCGCTCCGCCTCGGCTGCCCGAGCACTGCCGACCGCTGCCAAGGTGCCCGACAAGTACCTGCACCGGCTTGCCCCGGCACCGTGGTTGTGCCAAGGCGAACTCAGTGCCGACCAGCGCTCCGTGGTCGACCCGGTGCAGGACTTGCGCGACGTCATGCGCGCGGTCGCGTTCGACGGCAGCCGCAGCACCGCTCGGCATCGGTTTCCGCGCCTCGTGCCGTTCGGCGACGTCACGGTATCGGGCAGCTGGACGTCGAAGGCGGCCGACGGCACGCAGTCGTTGCGCGCAACCGTGTCCGCGCGCCGGCTGGCGGCGATCACGGGCGAGCCGCGCCCATGGACCGAACGGCTGCGCGTGTTCTGCATCGCCGACGCGGATGGCACCCTCACGATGCAGCGGCGCCTCGACCCGGAGAAGGGGCACGTCGTGTCGTTCGCGGCCAGCCTCGACCTCGTCGTCGACGAGGGCGACAAGGCCTTCCGGCGGCTCGTCGTTGCCGATCACTGGGACCTGATCGCCGTGCGCGAGAACCAGGACTTCGACTTCCGAAAGCGCGTGGCCGCCGCCATCGCGGCCGGAGTCGGCTTCGTGCGCGACGCGATCGACGCCAAGAAACCGTTCCTGATCGACAGCGGCGGCGACGACCGCAACTACGGCAGCGGTCGGCTGGCGCTCGGTCTGCTGACGCTCGTGCATGGGCACTGTCCGGCCGACGATGCGGTGCTCGTGAAGGGCTTTGACGACCTGCGACGCCGCCGCCTCGAAGACACCTACTCGCTGGGCACGGCGCTGATGGCGGTGGCGGCGCGGCATGCGCCAACCGGCGAAGCGGAACACATTCGCAGCGGCTTGCCACTCGCGCCGGGTCGCGCGCTCGACGATCGCGACCGCAAGGCGGCTGAGAAGTGGGTGAAGCAGCTGCTCGAGAACGTCGATCCGCGCGCCGATGCGTCGAAGCTGCTGCGCTTCAACTACACGGCCGGGCCGCGCTACGACACCTCGTTGCAGCAGTACGGCCTCCTAGGACTCTGGTCGGCGCACCGCTGCGGCCTAGCACTGCCCGACGGCGTCTTCGCGGCGGCGGCACGACATCTGATCGCGGTGCAGGGTCAGGATCGCAGCAGTCTGTCGCTGCGGCTGGCGAGCCATGCCCAACTGCGCGAGGTGCTGGGCACCGACCAGGTGCCACGCGTGCAGCCGCAGCGGGCATCACCGCGCGGCTTCGCCTACCAAGAACCCGACGAACCACCGTTCGGTTCGATGACGAGTGCCGGCATCAGCGGGTTGTTGCTGGCGCGCGCTGGCATGGCGGCGATGGGGCACGAGGATCGGGCGCTGCAGCAGCAGATCGACACCGCGGTGCGCGACGCGTTCGGTTGGCTCGCCAGCGAGTTCTCGGTGCGCGTCAACCCGGGCTTCGCCGAACGCGCCGACCGGCACTGGTACTACTGGCTCTACGGCCTCGAGCGTTCGTGCGAACTCGCCGGCGTCGCGTGGCTGCAGGACCGCGATTGGTACTACGAAGGTGCATTGCAGCTGCTGTCGCAACAGCAGCCGAACGGCTCGTTCCGAGCCGAGCAGTCGAGCACGTTGTTGCTCGACAGCACGTGCTTCGCGGTGCTGTTCTTGGCCAAGTCGACCGCGGCCGCGGCGATCACGGGTGGGTGAGAGGACGCCAGTCGCGACCTGCTGCAGGCCGGGCTAGAACCTTCCGATCGTCAGGGTCAGGCGATTCGTGCTGGTCAACCCAGTGACGCTGCCCAGTACGTCGAGTGCGACCGGCACGTGTTGGTGCAGCACCTGACCGACGAGCGCGATGGCGTTCGGGATCGAGAGCGACGAGGTCCCGAGTGTTGCACGATGAACGGCACGCGCGACCACGCAACACCAAGGGGCGGATCCGCGATGCGCGTGGCCGCTGGCCCGCTCAGCGCACTCGTTCGAGATCGTTCGCGAGCGCGTCGTTGCCGAGCTTGGGTACGCGGAAGTACCACCAGTTGCGCCGCACGGTCCAGTCGTGCGAGGCGGCGTTCTCGCTGCCCCACACGCACTTGCCGAACGGCTTCGTCGCCTCGCGCACGGTGTCATCAGCTTCGGCGATGCGTGCGGTGAACTTGCCCAGGACATCGGCATCCGCAATGGGCAAGGTCTCGGCGAGAATCTGACGCGTGTCGAGATCGTTGAGGTAGTCGTCGAGGTCGCCGACGTAGGGCTCGACGAGAATCGACGCGAGCTCTTCCCAGGACGCCACCAGGCCCGCGAGTCCCCACTTGACGACGTGTTTGGCGCAGCCGCGTTCGGCGAGGAACTCGCGCACGCGGTCGTTCGTCGGGGTCATCGCTGCGCCTGACGTTTGAAGTAGGCTTCGCCGTCGCCGGGTCGGAAGAACGTGCGGATCGACTTGTCCTTGTGGAACGCGACGAAGTCACCGGACTTCTTGTCGAAGCGCGAGATGACGCCATCGTCGCGCACGAGTTCGAGCACGTTCGACGACAGCGGTGCGTCGCGCAGTGTTTGGGCGCGAGCCAGATACTCGTCGACGGTGACCTTGCCGAACTCGGCGCCGTGCTTGTCGAAGTGATCTGCCAGGGACCGCGCGGACGTGAAGCCCACCGTGCCCTTGCTTTGCGCGGCTTCGGACCGGGCCTTTGTGGGCGTCGAAGGCGGCCTCGTCGCCGCGGGCGAAACCGTCGCCGAGGGCGCACCCGTCGCCGCGGGCGCACCCGTCGCCGCGGGCGCTCTGCCGTCGGCGCCGGGCTTCTCCTGACTGAGATTCGGATACAGGACCGCAGCGACGACGGCGAGCAGCAGTCCGGCGA
>JBDSBS010000391.1:0-3215 GCA_039921435.1 Planctomycetota bacterium
CCCCCGAAACCTCCTCGAGACCACGATGCCCTGGAAAGCCATCCTCCTGAGCCTGCAACGGGCATGCGCGTGTGATGCACGACAACTGCCTCCCGGGTTCGTCACCAATACTCTGGAAAAGGTCCGCGCCGAACTTGCTCGCATTGGAACGGAGATGCCGCGATCAGGAGCTGCAGAACGGCGCCGCCACAGTAGCCCGGGTCGACGCTCTTGCTCGAGCCGCCACCGCGCGCGCGTAGCTCGATGACACCCGGCGGCGGCAACTCTCCTTCAAATCGAGCGAATCTGCGGGGTGACCCAAAGGATTCTGAGCACCTAAGTCGACGGCAGCAAGGTGAAAGCGAACGCGAGCAAGCAGAAGGCGATGAGCTACGATCCCATGCAGTCCGAGGAGAAGCGGCTGAGCGAGGAGATCGAGAACCTGACGAACGCCGCCAAAAGCACAGGACGAGATCGACGACGAGACGTTTGGCCCGGACGTGCGCGGCGACGAGTTGCCGGCGGAGATTCATCGGCGCGAGCAAAGCCTGAAGACGATCGCCAAGGCCAAGAAGACGCTCGAAGCGCGCAAGGCAAAGGACGCGAGGGCCAAGCAGGAAGCTGAGGCACCCGCCCCCGCGGTAGATCAGCCAGCCCCGGCACAACCAGCGGCAGAACAGAAGAAAAGTGAAGCCGAAGCCTAAGGACCAGACCAACGTCACGGACCCCGAGAGCCGCATCATGCGGACTCCGAGCAACGCCTTCGACCAGTGCTACAACACGCAAATCGCCGTCGACGACGCGAACCACATCATCGTCGCGAGCGTCGTCACCCAGTCCACGAACGACAACGGCCAGTTGCTGCCGGTCCTCAACGCCAGCTTCGAGAACACCAACATCCAACATCGTCGCTGAGCGAGTACTCGCCGAAGCCGAACGAGAGTGACTTCGCCGAACTCGGGGCGATGAAGATCGACGCGTGCATCGCTGTGGGTCGTGAGGGCAAGGACGCGAAGCCACCAAAGAACGAGCAGCCGTTGACCGCGGCGATGCGGGCCAAGTTGAAGACGAGGGATGGACGCGAGCACTACCGGTGCCGAAAACACATCGGCGAACCCGTCTTCGGATGGGTGAAACACGTGCTCGGCTTCGGAGCCTTCAGCACTTGCAATCAACGGGGGCGTGGGCATCCTCACTTGCCCAAATGGCCGCCCCGACCGCCGACTTCCGCAGCGATACGATGACGCGGCCGACGCCCGCCATGCGGCAGGCCATGGCGGCGGCGGAGGTCGGCGACGATGTCTGGGGCGAAGACCCGACCGTGCGTGCGCTCGAAGTCGAGGGCGCAACCGTACTCGGCAAGCCGGCGGCGCTGTTCGTGCCGTCGGGCACGATGGCCAACCAGGTCGCGATCCACGTGCATTGCCGCGCCGGCGACGAGCTGATCTGCGAAGAACGTTCGCACGTCTACTTTTACGAGGGTGGCAGCATCGCGCGGTTGTCGGGCACGCAGGTGCGTTTGCTCGCGGCAACGGACGGTTTTCCGCAGCCTGCTCAGGTCGAGGCGGCCGTGCGGGACCAAGGCGACCCGCACTTCCCGCGCTCGCGTTTGCTCGTGCTCGAAAACTCGCACAACATGGCTGGCGGTCGCATTGCCAACGCCGCGCGCATGCACGCGCTGGCAGCGGCGGCCAAACGGCACGGCATGTTGGTGCACGTGGACGGCGCGCGGCTGTTGAACGCTGCGGTGGCCCTGGGCTGCAAGGCCAGCGAACTCGTCGCCGCGGTCGACTCGACGACGCTGTGCTTGAGCAAGGGGCTCGGCGCACCAGTGGGATCGTTGCTTGCCGGCGAGGTTGCGTTCGTGACCGAAGCCCGGCGTGTACGCAAGGCGTTCGGCGGCGGCATGCGCCAGGCAGGCATTCTCGCGGCCGCGGGACTGCTGGCGTTGCGCGAAGGACCGGCGTTGCTCGCCACGGACCACGCGCGCGCCAAGGAACTCGCGCGTGGCCTTGCCGAGTTGCCGTGGTGCACCGTCGACCCAGCCGCGACCGAGACCAATATCGTGATGCTTGATTTGCCCACCGGCTCACCCGGAGTGGACCCGCTGGCGCTGCTCGCGCATCTGCAGAGCCACGGTGTGCTGGCTGCCAAGGCTGGCCCGCGCCGCATTCGCTTCGTGCTGCATCGCGACGTCGGCGACGACGGCGTGCAGCGTTGCCTCTCGGCCTGCCGTACGTTCGTGCCGGCCGTGGCCGGCAAGTCACCTTCCTCGACCTCGCAACGACCCAGTTTCTGAAGGAAACCCCTCCGTGAGTATCTTCAAGGCCTACGACATCCGCGGCACCTACCCCGACCAGATCGACAGAAAGCTGGCGTTCAAGATCGGCGCCGCGATGGTGCGCTTCCTCTCCGCCAAGCGACTCGTCGTCGGGCGCGACATGCGCACGATGGCGCCCGAGATCCAGGACGCCGTCATCGACGGCATGCTGTCGCAGGGTTGCGACGTCGTCGACATCGGCCTCGCCAGCACGCCGATGGTCTACTACGCGATCGGCAAGCTGCCCTGCGATGGCGGCATGGCGGTGACTGCGTCGCACAATCCAAAGCAGTACATCGGCTTCAAACTCTGCCGTGCCGAGGCCCGGCCGTTGTCGGGGGACACGGGCATCAAGGAGATCGAGAAGTTGGCGCTCGGCGCCGACATGCCTGCGGCCACGCGCAAGGGCAAGCGCGAGTTCGTCGACGTCAGGCCCGAGTGGATCAAGCACATCGCCGGGTTCGCCAAGGGCATCACGCCGATGACGATCTGCGTCGACTATGCCAACGGCATGGGCGCCAACGAATCGCCGGCGACCTTCGCGGCGATCCCAGGCTTGAAGGTCGTGTCGCTCTACGAAGAACTCGACGGCACCTTCCCCAACCACGAAGCCAACCCGCTCAAGGAGTCCAACCTCGACGTGCTGCGCGTGGCCGTGAAGAAGCACAAGGCACCGCTCGGGCTGTCGTTCGACGGCGACGCCGACCGCTGCGCCTTCGTCGACGAAGAAGGGCGCACGGTGCACGCAGACCTGATCACGGTGATCCTGGCGCGCGGCATGCTGCAACGGCATCCGGGCAAGGGCATCATCTACGACCTGCGCTCGAGCAAGGTCGTTCCCGAGGAGATTCTGAAGCTCGGCGGGCGGCCCGTGCGTGAGCGCGTCGGCCACTCGTTCATGAAGCAAACCATGCGC
>JBDSBS010000392.1:0-6999 GCA_039921435.1 Planctomycetota bacterium
CGATGTTCGCCGGTTCGAAGACGTAGACCGGGAACAGGCTCGGCACCGAGTCTGAAGCCGCGTCGAGGCGGATCGAGAAGTCGGTCGGCGCAGCGACGCTGCCCTGTGGCACGGTCAACATCACGCCGGCGTGCGGACCCGAGGTGACGGCGAGCTGGCCGCCCGCTGGTCCGATGCGTGCGGCGGCGAGCAGACCTGAGGGCACAACGGGTGCAGTGTCGCCGCCGGAGCCGCCACCGCCACTGCAGGCGGCGACCAGCAGGGCGAGGAACGGCAGGTGCGGGCTTCCCCTTCTCCAGGTCAGGTCGCAGGCGTCCGGTGTCAACATCATCGCGTCGGTAAAGTGTATCTGCGCGGGCGTCGATCGGGCAGGTCAACCACGGAGAGTCGAACTACTTGCCGACCGGAGAGTGGTTCGCGGTGCGGTGGTATTGGAGCTACGCAAGCTACCCCGTCGTGCGGCAGTTCCGGAGATCCGCACTAGGGCCACCGCCTCGCTCACCGTCCGGGCGGGTGGGCCCGTGGATGCGAACGCGGTGAGGGCAGGTTGACGCCAGACGCTGCGCCGGGGAACCTCCCTTGCGACCTTGTTGGTGTGCAATCCGCGACACTCACGCGGCCAAGCACGACCCGGCTCGTCTACCCCGCGACACCATCTCACAGCTGCCAAGGAAACCCCGTGACCCAGCCCGGCGACCTCTTCACGCAAGCCCTCACGCGCCTCGACGACATCCGGAAGCACGCCAAGATCGGGCCCGAAGCGCTCGAACGCTTGCGCCATCCGGTGAGCATCCTCGAGGTGTCGATCCCCGTCCGCATGGACGACGGTTCGCTGCGCATGTTCACCGGTTGGCGCGTGCGCCACAACGACGCGCGCGGACCGACCAAGGGGGGCATCCGTTACCACCCGCAGGCCTCGCTCGGCGAAGTGAAGGCCCTCGCGTTTTGGATGACGCTGAAGTGCGCCGTCGCCAACTTGCCGTACGGCGGCGGCAAGGGCGGCATCGCGGTCGACCCGCGCCAACTCTCTCGCCTCGAGTTGGAACGGCTCAGTCGCGGCTACGTGCAGCGCATCGCCGACTTCATCGGTCCCGACACCGACATCCCGGCACCGGATGTCTACACCAACGCGATGATCATGGGCTGGATGACGGACGAGTACGCCCGCATCCGCCGCGAGAAGATCCCCGCCGCGTTCACGGGCAAGCCGATCCCGCAGGGCGGCAGCCTCGGTCGCGACGACGCCACCGGCCGCGGCGCGTTCTATTGCATCGAGGAGATCGCGCGCCTGCGGAAGTGGAAGCCGGCCGAGATCCGCGTCGCCGTGCAAGGCTTTGGCAACGCGGGCCAGCACGTGGCGGCGCTGCTCGCTGGTTCTGGCTATCGCATCGTGGCCGTCAGCGACTCGCGCGGCGGCATCCACGCGCCCGAAGGGCTGGACATCGCCGCGGTGATCGCGCACAAGCGCGAGACGGGGCGGTTACCTGCCGGCAAGGCCGTCAGCAACGAACAGCTACTCTGCCTCGACGTCGACCTGCTCTGCCCTTCGGCGCTCGAGAACCAGATCTCGGCCAGCGTCGCCAGCGAGCTACGCGCCAAGGTCATCGTCGAACTGGCGAATGGACCGACGATGCCTGAGGCCGATCCCATCCTGGCCAAACGCGGTGTGCTCGTCGTGCCGGACATCCTCGCCAACGCGGGCGGTGTCACGGTCAGCTACTTCGAATGGGTGCAGAACCGCTCCGGGTTGTACTGGAGCGAAGAAGATGTACAGCAGCGCCTCAGTGTGATCATGAAGCGCGAGTTCAACGCCGCTCATGCACGCATGGAGAAGCTCGGCACGGACCTGCGCACGGCGACCTATGTGACGGCGCTCGAGCGGATCGATGCGGCGATCGAGAGTCAGGGTACGCGCGGCTTCTTCGAAAAGCCGCCGGCCTAGGCGCTGCTCGCGGCAGGCGCGGTGCTTTGTGGGCGGTGCAGCGACGAGTCCGCGCTCCGCGCGATCCGTGCTCGATGCATCGGTGCGCCGACCGTATACTGCGTGTCGAAGGGTGCTTCCCCCGCGTCGCTCGACGGGGATCCAGCCGCACCCGCTGTCCACGTCCGGATGCCTCACATGCGCTTGCTCGGCTACTTGTTCGTTCTGGTGTTGGTTCTCGCCGCCGTTGGCTACTTCCGCGGTTGGTACTCGGTGACCACGACCCACGCCGGTGGCAAGACCGGGGTCACTTTGGGAGTCGACAAGGACAGCCTCGGCGAGGACGCCAAGGCAGTCGCGGCGAAGTTGGGCCAGTTGTCCTCCAAGGCGGCGGAGGCGGTGCGTTCGTTGGGCCACAAGGTCGGGCCGAACGCGAGCGAACTCGAGGGTTCGGTCGCCACTGCTGACGCTGTGGGCCGCGATCTCAGCGTGACCGTGGGTTCGCAGACGATCGAACTGCACGTGGCGGGGACAGTGCCTATCACGCGCAAGGGCGCGACGGCCGGCTTCGACGAGCTGCGACCGGCGACGCCCGTCAAGCTGACGTTCGAGCACGCGGGGGATGCACAGAAGTTGACGCGCATCGAGATCCTGCGGTGAACGTGCTGCGTCGGGTGGTGCGCTCGCAGCCAGTTTGACGGTCGCTATGGCCAGGAACGCACCAGCAGACAATGGCAGTTGTCGCGCTGCGTAGCGCGCGCATGGATCTCACCGCGACTCCCGCTCGCCGTCGCGCCCTGTTCGCTCTGTTGCACCTCGCCCAAGGTGCGCCGATCGGGTTCTTGTGGTGGGCCTTGCCGACGCTGCTGCGCCAGGGCGGCACGGACCTCGAGCGCATCTCGCCCTGCTGTTCGTCGTGGGCCCATTCTCATCGATCGCGGTTTCGATGGCGAAACCACGGCCACCTTCTACGAGCTACCAAAGGTAGGTGCCTATGTGCTCGGTGGCCTGCTCGGCGGTTTCGGCAATGCGGCGCCCTACCCGGTCGACCTCGTCGTGGTAGGAATGCCCGGCTGTCTGCTCTACCAGGAACTGTTCAGCCTGCCCTTGCAGTTCACTGGGGGGCTCGGCACGGCGGCGTCGCCCCTGGCCGTGCCCGCGAATCCCGCGCTGATCGGAGAGCGGTTCTACGGGCAATGGGCCTGCTACGACGCGCTGGCCAACGCCTTTTGCTCGACGACGAGCAACTACGTTCGGGTCCAGATTGGGGCATAGGGGGCTGTCTCCGTGGGTGCCGCCATGGTCCCTGGCCAAGACGGGCCTGACGCGGGGCCGTCGCCGCCGTATTGTCGCGGTCATCCATCCAATGAGGGTTCTTCCATGATGATGCTGCGTTTGCTCGCCACTAGCTGTCTCGTGACCACTCTGACTCCGTTGCTCGCCGCCCAGCAACCCGTTCCTGCGGCCGCTGCTCCGGCGCGCGACACCCAGGCCCCGAAGGCCGATCCGTTGAAGCGCGCATTCCTCGACGCGGATGGTGGCGGCAGGGCTGCCCTCACCGCCGCTGCCGAGCAACTGCAGAAGGGCGATGCGGCTGGTCGCACCCGGTTCGTGCAGACTCTTCAGGCTATTGCCGCGGTAGCACCCAAGGTTGTTGCCGCGCCCGCGCCCGCGGCCGAACGCGTTCCTGCGTCCGCCGAGAAGAAGCCGGCCGAGACCAAGCCGGCGGAAGTCAAACCGGCGGAAGTCAAGCCGGCGGAAGTCAAACCGGTCGAGTTCGAGGCGCCGATCAAGACTCTGATGGCGACCGTAGTCGCAGGTCCGGCCGAAGCGTCGCAGGTTGCGCTGACCAGCTTGGCGGCCGACAAGGAGACGGGGCCAGCGGCCTTGACGCGTTTGAACGAACGCGGCAAAGCCGTGCTCGAGCAGTGCCTGATGGTGTCGATCCGCAAGAAGTCGCAGACGAACGCCATCTTCGCCGGCCAATACGACGATCTGCGCGACTACCAACCGACCGCTGCTGTAACCCTGCTGCGCTGGGCCCAAGAGGCGCCCAAGGGCGCGGGCGAAGCCGGCCAGTTCAGCGGCGCATGCTTGCGCGCTCTGCGCGACATCATGCCCGCGGACCAGGCGACCGACGACACGCGCAGCGCGTTGCGCGAGGTCATAGCCAAGGCCCAGAAGGCGGGCCAACAGCCGACCTTCCTGACTGCTGTTTGCGCCCTGCATCAGTACGGGGATGCGAGTGTCTTCGACAGCCTCAAGGCGCGGTTCGAGAAACAGCTGACCGCCGAAGGTGCCGACGCCAAGACTGCCGCCAACAAGGGGCTCGCCGATCTCCACTACCAACTGCGCGACTACGACAACGCGGCGACCTACTACAAGGCCGTCGTTGACCTGATCGAACAACTGACCCCGCCGCCAGAAGATCTGCCGACCGTCGTCTACAACGCGTCGTGTTCGCTCGCGTTGGCCAAGAAGACCGACGAGGCATTCGAGTACCTGGAGAAGGCGCTCAAGCTCGGTGCGCGGACGCTGACCAAGGCCATGATCGACGCCGACCACGACATGAACAGCCTGCGCGAGGACCCGCGCTTCGCGAAGCTCATGCAGGTGTTCTCGGCCAAGGCGGACCCGCACGGGAAGTGAGGCGTGCGGAGAGGCGGTGTCTCTGGAGCAACTCCGAGTCGCGGCGGCGAATGGGACCGTTCGGAGCTCAGCGGCGGTTCTCACGCGCGTGCGGAGTCACAGGCAAGAAATGGTGGGCCACCGAAGCCAGGTCCAGTGCCTTGGAGCTTCGTGATCAGCAACTTCTCAACGCCGCGTTCACTCTGAAGCATCTGAACGAAGAGCTCCGCGCGGCGCGTGCGGCTGGCTTGATGCACGGTCACGCCGCCGCACGTGCCCAGCTCATCAAGGACGCCGACTACCGCCGTTACTTGCTCGAGCACCACTGCAGGCGGTGATGGGCCGGCAGGCCGGAGAGGGCCGCACTCGTCGAGGAGCCAAGCACTCCGCTATGCTGAACTGGGCGTCGCCGCGACTCTGGCGGCCCACTCCCGCCACTCGATCATGACCATGTCCGCCTTTCCGTCGTTGCGTTCCTGCATCCTCGCCCTGGCCCTCATTTCGCCGACAATCCCGGCCCAGAATCTCGCCGTCGTTGGCCAGTGGGGGGCGCCGTTCGCGCTGCCGCTGATCGCGATCCACCAGGCCCTCCTGCCCACCGGCCAAGTGCTCCTGTTCTCGGCCGAACACGGAGTCCCGGGCATTCACGGCTGGCTGCTCGATCCGGCCACGTTGCAACTCGTGAACGTGCCGCCTCCCGCCGGTTGGAACCCCGACTGTGCCGGGCATTCCTTTCTGGGCGACGGTCGCTTGCTGGTCGCTGGCGGAACCCAGTCGTTCACGCCGCTCTTGGGCACCAAGCGTGCCTACCTGTTCGACCCATGGTCGCGGCAGTGGAGTCGCATCGCCGATATGCGCGACGGTCGTTGGTATCCGACGAACCTGACGCTCGGTGACGGTAGTGTCGTGACAATGGCGGGTCTGAGCGGGACGCCGCAGGTTCAGAACGTCGACATCGAACGGTGGACTCCGGGGGGGACGGGTTGGCAGCTGCTCGGCCAGCGGTTATTGCCGGACTATCCGCTGTTGCACCTACTGCCGGACGGGCGCATTTTGAAAGCTGGTCCGGACGCGATGGCTGAGTCGTACGACGCTACGACCGGTACGTGGACACCGATCGCCGCGCGCAACCAGGCAGCGCGCTACGAAGCGCCGTCCATTCTGCTACCAGGGCTCGACCGGGTCATGATCATGGGCGGCAATGACGACGGCAACGGCCAGCCGACGCGCAGCGTCGAAATCCTCGACCTCGCGGCCGCTTCGCCGAGTTGGGTCACCGTTGCGCACATGAATTACCTACGTTACGAGCACAATGCAGTGCTCCTGCCAAACGGCAAGGTGCTCGTCATCGGGGGGCGATCGAGTTCGAACAGCAGCAATCCGCAGCCGGTTCTCACCCCCGAGCTCTTTGATCCCTCGACCGGCATCTGGCAGTCCATGGCGCCCCATCAGATCCCTCGCCGGTACCACTCAACGGCGATGCTGTTGCCCGATGGTCGCGTAGTCGCGGCTGGTGGCGACAACCAGGCATCGGCCGAGATCTACTCGCCGCCCTATCTGTTCGCTGGTCCACGACCGACGATCACGTCGGCTCCGCAGGCGATCAGCCACGGCGAACAGTTCGGTGTCGCCTACTCGAGTGCGACAGCGACCAACTCACTGGTCCTGATACGCGTTTCGAGCGTGACGCACTCGATCAACATGGGGCAGCGCCTCGTATCGCTTGGACAGTTTGGCCCGGGCGGAGCCGCTGTTGCGGTGCTTGCGCCGCCGAACGGGAACGTTGCGCCGCCAGGGTACTACATGCTGTTCGCAGTTGACGGCAACGGCGTGCCCTCGGTTGCTCGCATGGTGCGAGTTGTCAGCGACTACGGTGCGTTCGTGGATCTCGGCAACGCGCTGGCCGGGACCAACGGCCCACCGACGCTGACCGGAAGCGGAGAACAGGTTGGTGGTGGCGTAGTGCAAATGGGACTCAGCAATGCACTGTCCGGCAGCCTGGCCGTGCTCGTGCTAGGCTTCTCGCGGGGGGACCTGCCCTTGCTCGGTGGCGTGTTGGTGCCGAGCCCGGATCTGGTTTCCGGTACGCTGGCAGTGAACGGCAGCGGGCAGTCCCTCATTTCGATAACGTACCCGCAGGGCTTCCCGACAGGCTTTGACCTGTATGCGCAGTACTGGTTACTCGATGCTGGCGCGGTGCAGGGACTGGCAGCATCCAACGCCTTGCGCGCGCGCGCGCCATAGCTTGTCCCATCGGGAACTACTTGGGTCTTCAGGATTCCGTGTGGGTAGGTTGTGATCTCGCGACCTGTTCGTAGAGCGCGCGGACGAACTCGTGGCTTCCGGTGTTCTCGGGGACTCTGTCCCAGTCGATCCGTCGCGACTTCGGTGCCCATCGGCGTCACGCTGGTTCGAGCCTAGTTCGCAGCTATAATCCGCCGAGGACGACC
>JBDSBS010000393.1:0-5511 GCA_039921435.1 Planctomycetota bacterium
ATCGCCGTGCGCCTGGCCGCAGCGCGCTTCCCTGGGACGGAGCAGGGCGCACCCCCGTTGGCGGGAGATGATCCGGGGCTAGCCGCTGCGACCGCCTACGCTGGCTTGCCCGTGCCGAGCGCGTTGGCATCACGGCTGTGGAACCTGCGTTCACCCGAACGACATGCCGAGCTGTTCTGGCGAGGTGCCATGTTGGCTGGCGCGCGTCAGCGCGGCGAGGGCAACACGCTGCAAGACGGTTTGCCAGATCGAGCCGCGGACGTGATGCGATTGACCGCCGAGACGTACCGAAGCGCGACGTGGGCCGCCGCACTGTTGCGGTTGCGGGCGAAGGATCTGCGTGCGGACGGCATTCCGCCAGACTGGCGCCTTCTGCAGGTCGCCGCGGCCGAGAGCCAGGGAGCCGAGGCCCTGCGAGCGTGGCTCCAGCCCGTGCCAGGGCCGCGCGACGAAGAACCGCAGCGGCTCGCCGTCTGCTACGTGCTGTCGCGACCAGTGGCAACCGTCATCAAGGACCGTTCGCTCTGGGGCGGTGATGCGCGCATCGCCAAGCACGTGGCCGTGGCACTGGCTTGGCGACTGCTGGGGGAGAACCAGCCAACGAGCGTGGAGCCCGTGCTGCCTGACTTGCCGGAGTGGGTTTTCGTTCGCTGGGCAGCCGGTGGTCGCATCGAACGGGCGGTGCAGATCGAGGATCCGCCCCTCAAGGCCGCGGTGAACTTGGTGGCCGAAGGTCGCATGGCGCGGGCCGCCCTGCGCACGGCGCTCGAGGAAGCGTTGTGGCGCTGGGGTAGCCACCCCGGCCTCGGCATGTGGGAGAGCGAGCGCCTGCTCGTTCGCGACCTGTTGCTCGTGGGCAGCAACCAGGGCGGCGGCAAATACATGTCGCACGTCGAAACAGAGCGACGGTACCGTCCTCAGGGCATTCCCCCCGATCACGATTTCTTCGACAAGGCCGTTGCGCTCTACGAGTTCTTGGTGCGACCACGATCGCCGGTGCCGCCGGAGTATCGGCTGCGTTGATGCTCGTGGCGACTTCAATGGCCAGCAGCCCCGACCAGCCCCATGCGCACAGTGCGCTGGAGGCCGCTTGACCCACCCTTGCGGCCTGGCGAGCATGCGCCATTGGTGGCTGCCAGGTTCGTGCAACGCCGGTCGATTCCGTCCCGTTGTCGGCACCGGCCGCGCCGTCTGGCGCTCGACAGCAGTGCTCTCGTGTCTCGATGGGCGTGTCGCCGATCGAGACAACTGAAGTTTGCGGCGACCCGCGATGGACACCATGACGAACGATGAGAACCTCGGTCGCGCGACCGAAGTAGAGGGCTACAAGGTCCTGCCGCCTTGCGTGATCTACGGCAAGATCGGCCAGGGTGGCATGGGGGCCGTCTACCGCGGTCGGCACCTGAACCTCGACATCGACGTCGCGGTCAAGTGCTTGAAGCCCAACCTCATCGGCAACGACGACCAGTTCGTCGTGCGTTTCCGACGCGAAGCGAGGTCGGCGGCGCAGATCAACCATCAGAACGTGATCCGCGTCTTCGACGTCGCCGAGGACCAAGGCCTGCACTACCTGATCATGGAGCTGGTGCAGGGCGAAACGGCGCGCGAACGCGTGCTGCGCAAGCAGCGGCTCAGTGTCGGCGAAGCGCTCGAGATCGTCTACGGGGCAGCCCAAGGTCTCGCCGAGGCGCATCGCAAGGGCTTCATCCATCGCGACATCAAGCCCGACAACATCATGATCTCGACGAGCGGCCAGGTGAAGGTCGCCGACCTCGGGCTCGCCAAACCGTCGCTGCACGATGGCCCTGCATCGATGTTGTCGGGCACGAACCTGATCATGGGCACGCCGCAGTACATGCCGCCCGAGCAGTGGGAGAACACTGCTACGGTGACCGCTGCGGCAGACGTCTGGGCCCTCGGAGCTACGCTCTACTTCCTTCTGGTCGGCGGCGAAGCGATCCAGAAGGACTCCCTACCGCGCATCATGCAGCGCATCACGCTGCAGACCTTCCCCGATCCGCGGCAGAAGCGATCCGACGTGCCCGGCGACGTCGCGGAGTTCCTCGCGAAGGCAACGCACAAGGACCCCGAGCAGCGGTTCCAAGACGCGCAGGAATTTGCCGCAGCGATGGAGCAGCTGACCACGCGTCGCGATTCTCTGCGCGACAAGAACGCGGCGCCGACTTCGCAGCAGAACACGCTGCTGTCGCCGCCACCGGCCAAGACGCTGGCTCGCATCAAGTTTTGGCTCGACGAGCAGAACCAGAAGCCAGGCGGTGGCGCCGCCCTCGACCCAACGAAGGTCGGCGGCCAGAGCGGTGGCACCAAACAGATGGCGCCGCCGGGGGGCACTGTACTTGCTCGGCCGAGTTCGCGCCGCTGGTTGTGGGGCGGAACTGGCGCCTTGCTCGCGGTCGCCGCAGTGCTGTTCTTCTTCTTGCAGAGCATGACCCGCGGCGGGAGGTTCGTCGAAGCCGATCGGCTCGAGCTGGCGCGCCAGTTTGCCGAGGCGATCGTCGAGACCAACCGCGTGCACGCCGAGAATCTCGCCCTGCCCGGCAAGCAGCAGCGTCTGGCGCGGTTGCACGCTGCATGGTCGCAGGAGCTGGCCGACCAGGCACGGCTCGGGGAAGCCCTCGAGCAGATCGAATACAGTCTCGCTCAGGCCAACGCTGCGACCGTGCAAGCACAGAAGGTGCAGCTTCTGGCCCGCGTCGGCGCCATGCTCGAGCGCGTCTTCCTGCGAGACCAGCCAGGATCTCAGTTGCTGCCGCGCGCGGCGACGGTCGAGTTTCGCGGGCGCCTGGCGGATCCACTCGTCGCCGCCCTGAAGCTCGGCGAGCTTCAGGTTTCGCTCGCCACCGACGGTTCGTTCGTAACCTCGCGAGAGGTAGGCAAGGCGCGCTCGATGAGCGTCGAAGTGACACTGGTCAGGGGACAGACGGTGGTGCTCCAGCCATGGGCGTTCGAGTTCGAAGCGGCCCCGCCCGACCGCGCCGGTGGCCCCGAGAAGGGTGGTGTCGAACCCGAGCGCAAGGATCCGATTGGTGTGCAGCCGAAGCGCGAGGGCACGGACACTCCCAACCCCGCCCCGAACGCAGCGGCGATGCTCGAGGTCGAACCCAAAGTGATCGAGTTGGACGGCGACCGCGAGGCGACGCTTCGCATTCGCGCCGCCAAGGGTGCTTCGATCCTCATCGATGGGGTCGCCGTGCAGCGCAGTCCGAACGAAGAGATCTACCTGCATCGTGTGCGGTCCGAACTGGAGGCTCCGCCGGCGATCGTCGTGGTCGTGCGCCAGCAGGGCTTCGCCGATGCCAGGAGCGAAGTGCCGCAGCGGCGCGTGGCGCGTGCCTTGACGTTCCGAAAGGTGCTGGCGGCGTTGGTCGGTTGCCGCACCGCCCCAGGCAAACAGCTGGTCACAGCGCAGGAATCGGTGCGGATCCAAGGTCAGCTCAGTGAGCGGGCCGAGACCGTGCTCGTCGACGGCGCACCGGCCAACGAGCTGCAGTGGCTCGCCGACGGTGTCTTCCAGTGCACCGTGCAACTGAAGCCGGGTCGCAACGACGTTCGCATCGAGGCGCAACAGCGCTTTCGCCAGCCCGCTGGCGAACTGTGGACCGTCTACCGACTCGGCGAACCGTCGTTGGCGCTGGCCGACCCAGCCGCCGCAACGGTGACGACCGCGGCGGCAACCTTTGCGCTGGTCGTCGTCGCCGACGAGTGGACGACGAAGGTCACTGCCAAGACGAACAAGGCCTCCGTCGACCTGCGGCCCGAGACCGGCTCCACGCGCTTCTCGGGAAACGTCGCGCTCGAAGTGCTCGTCAACGAGATCGTCGTCGAGGCGAGCAATCTCGTCGACCAACGCGCGCGGCTCGTGGTGCAGGTCGAGCGCACCGCGGCCTCGGCCCGTCCCGTGATCCAAGCTGTCAGCATCGTGCGCGATGGCAAGGAGCGGCCGGTTGCGGCCAACGACGCCGTCTACTCGCGCCGGGGTGCCACGCTCAAGATCACGGCTTCGGACTCGAAGGCCTCGGTCTCGATCAACAAGGAGAACATCGAGGGCGACAACCCCATGCTCGTGCCACTGGCGCGCTACGAGGACAAGAACATCTTCGACCTGCGGATCGTGCTGCACAACGACGTCGGTGCCTCGACCGAGTTCGCCTGCCGAGTGTTTGTCGACGAAGAAGCTCCGCAGATCAAGGTCAAGGGTCCGTTGGACGCCGTGCCGGCCGGCCGCCCGTTCACCATGTTTGGCGATTGGACCGACAACAGGGGCTTGGGCAGCATTGTCGTGGGCGATCAAGCCGCGACCGCGAAGCCAACCGGCGGCAAGGCGAGTAGCGGGCAGTGGCACGTGTTGTTGGAGGCGCCCGCCGAATCGAAGAACTACGAGATCGTCGTCGAAGACCTCGCCGGCAATCGCAGCAAGACGACCTTCCGCGTCGAAGTGCGCGGGCTCTGACGCACGTCTCGACGTTCGACTGGCAGCGCGCGCAGGTCACGCGAGGGCGTCGAGCGCCGCTGCCACATCGGCCCGCGTAGTTTGCGGGCCTGGGCTCAGGCGAACCGTGCCACCCTGCTCGGTGCCGAGATAACCGTGGATCCATGGCGCGCAGTGAAATCCAGTCCGCACGTGCACAGACGCTGCGTCGAACACGGCACCCAGCTCCGCCGTGTCGTAGCTCTCGTGCACGAAGCTCAAGATGGGTACGCGGTTGCCCGCGGGCGGGTCCAGGACGCGAATGCGGGCCTTCTGGCGCAACCCGGCGCGCAGCTCGTCGAGTCGTTCGAGGCCGTGCGCGAGCATGCGAGCTGGCTGTTGCTCGGCCACCCAGCGCAGCGCCGCGCCGAGAGCGAAGATCGCAGGTGTGTTCGGCGTGCCCGCTTCGAAGGCTTGTGGCCATCGCGTCGGATGCGAGGTCAGCGCCACGCTGCTGCCAGTGCCGCCCTGTTTCTGAGTCGGCAGTTCGACGTCCGGTCGCACCGCGAGGAAGCCGATGCCGGGTGGACCATGCAGTGCCTTGTGTGCACTGGCGACGACGAGGTCGGCGCCAACGCGAATGTCGAGCAGGCCGGCGGTCTGGCACGCATCGAGCAGCGTGAGGCAGCCGTGCTCGCGCGCCGCCTCGCAGGTGCCCACCGCATCGAGCACGAGGCCAGTGACGTTGCTGGCGTGAGTGAAGACGAACAGCCGCGGCCGAAGTGCGGCGATCGCGGCGACCGCGGCATCGATCGCGTAGCCGCCGTCGGCAGTCGGGGGCAGGACCTCGACGCGCAGTTGCCGTTCTTTCTGCAGCGCGAGCAGCGGCCGCACCACGGAACTGTGTTCGAAGGCAGTGGTCAAAACCGTGTCGCCCGGGCGCAGGCATGCGCGCAGCGCCAAGTTGAGGCTCTCGGTGGCGCCCGAGTGGAACGCGACCCGCTCCGCAGGAACCCCAGTGAGTTCGCCGACGAGCGTGCGCACGGCGTCCACCTCGAGCCGTGCAGCTCGGCACCGCACGC
>JBDSBS010000394.1:0-4089 GCA_039921435.1 Planctomycetota bacterium
ACGCCGCCAGCCCGAATCAGCCAGCCTGCATCAGCCCGCCCGAATCAGCTAGCGGCCGCGAGCTGATTCTTGGCCTGGCCGCAGATCGACGCGAACGTCGTCGGATCGTGGATCGCGAGCTCACTGAGTTCCTTGCGGTTCAGCTTGATGCCAGCCTTCTGCACGCCGTGGATGAACGACGAGTAGCGCAGGCCGTGCGCCTTGACCGCGGCCGTGAGGCGCGTGATCCACAGCGAGCGGAAGAAGCGCTTCTTCTGCTGGCGCCCGGTAAACGCGAACACGTCGGCGCGGATGCCCGTGACCCTGGCCTGCTTGAACAGGTTGCGGCGGCCCTGGCGGAAGCCCTTGGCGCGCTTGAGCACGCGGTTGTGGCGACGCTTCGAGGCGGGACCATTCGTTGCGCGAGTCATGCGTTACCTCCCACCCAACAGTTTCGCCATGCTGGCGGCGATCTTGCCCTTGCACAGTCCCTTGCGGCGCAGGTGGCGCTTCCGCTTGGTGCTGCGTCGCACCATGATGTGCGACGTGAACGCGTGGCGGAACTTGACCTTGCCGGTCTTGGTCAGCTTCATGCGCTTGACCACCGCCTTTTTCGTCTTCTGCTTTGGCATAGGCCCGATCCTGTAGCAACGGGCCTTGTGGCCCTGTCCGTGTGGCAGCCCTGAGGGGCGGCCCGTGTCTCAGTACGGTTGTCTCTGTACGGCTGTCTCAGTCCATCTGTCTCAGTACGGTTGTCTCAGTACTGCTGCGTGAGTCTGCTGTTCAGACTCTGGAAGGCGAAGCACGCTAGCGAGCCCCACGCAGGCCAGCAAGAGCGCGATGGGGAAAAGTCTGGCAATCGCGGCGTCGCGCCGTGAAAACCCCGCGCCTTGCTGCCGTTGCCGCCGGCGACTCGACCATGGACGTTCTGCTCGCCTGCCTGCACGGCGTCGCCTATGTGGCCCTCGCCTTCGCCCTACCGCTGCCTCGCGCGCGCGGCCTCGCCATGGGCCTGCTGTTGGTCGCGGCGGCCGCGAGCGTCGTTGCGGGTGGTCTCGGCGACGGCGAACGCACGCTGACGACCGTGCACACCTATGCCGGCTACGACGGCGCCGCCCAAGAAGTCAGCATGGTGAGCTTCGCGACCGGCACCGCCACAGCACCCGGTTGGCAGTGGCCGCTGCCGTTTGCGGCGTTCGCCGGGTTCTGGCTGCTGGTGTTGTGGTCGCTGCGGCAGCGGCAGCCCAAGAACGCGTGCCTGTTGCCGCTGCTGTTCGCCTGGTCCGGGACCGCGGCGTGGCTCGGCATGCAGCACCTCGCTGCGCCCAGCGCGATCGTGCAGCCGATCGGCCTCGATCGCTTCCTCTACCCAGCCGGCCTGGCGCTCTCGTTGTTGGCCGCCCGCAGTGCGAGGAGCCTGCTCGTGCTGTTCGTGACGCTGAGTGCGTCGACGATCGCGGCGCGGCTGCCGGCCGCCGTCTTCAGCAAGTATGCGAGCGACCACCATCTCGGCACGAGTCTCGACATCAGCACCGTGCGCGACATCGTCAACCCGATGACGCAGATGCAGTTCGATCCCAGGCTCGAACCGGGCTCGGGCGCGCAGCAGTTCTGGCTCATCTGGCTCGAGCACGTGCTTATCTTCCCGGCCGTCTACTGCCTGAGCTTTCTGGGCATCGCGTTCGGCGCGTACATGTTCCACAAGCACGGGGCGGACGAGCGCTGACCGGTTGAACCTCGACCAGCGGCTACCCAGGCCAAACGCACGCCCCCCGGGGACACGGGCGCCGCCGCTACCATTGACAAGTCCCCGGCGCTTGGGCAGTCTTCCGCCTTCCCCGCAACCCCCTATGGAACGACCCGTGCCCCGCCGACACTGACGCCGATGAAGCCGGCCTGGCAGGGGTGCGGTCTGCATCCCCTTGGGCCAAACCGTGCGCAGCGCCCGGCGGGTGTGACGTTCCATGCGACCGTCGCCGCCGCGGGGTGGCGGTGCGGTTGCTGATGGTGCGGGCGACGCGTGTTCGCCCGGTGCCGACAGAGCGCGGTGTCATGCACATCGCATGAACAGGCTCTCTCTCTCGCTCCTCACGATCGCTGCGTCGGTGGCGTGTTTGTGCGCCCAATCGCCCAGTCAATCGGCGCCCAGTCAACCAGCACCCAGTCAATCAGCACCGAGTCCACAGGCGCCGGCGCCCAAAGCAGCCGACAGCCAGAGTGGCATCCAGTGGAAGGACCTGACGAAGTCGGGCCTGCCGCTGCGCTTCTACGGCTTCCTGCGGCTCGACACCTACTACAACACCGCGCGCATGGACAGCGTGGTCCTGCCCTCGCGCGTGCTGCCCGAGGTTGAGCCCAATCTCACGCCCGCGGCCGGGCAGGCCAAGCGCAACGACGACCAGTTCTTCCTCGATCCCCGCCTGACCCGCTTTGGCATCGACCTGCTGCCCGTCGAGGTCGACGGCACGAAGGTGCAGGGCAAGCTCGAGATCGACTTCGCCAACTTTCCGACTGGCTCGGCCGAGTCGCGCGCGACACCGCGCATCCGCGTCGCCTATCTCGACGTCTCCCGCGGCGACTTCGGCCTGCGCGCCGGCCAGGACTGGGACGTCATTTCGCCGTTGTTTCCCGCGGCCAACCACGAGTTGCTGATGTGGAACGCGGGCAACCTCGGCGACCGGCGTGCCCAGATCCAGGGCCGCTACACGCCGAGCGCCAAGTTCGAACTCAAGGCCGCACTCGGTCTGACGGGCGCGATCAACAACGAAGACCTCGACACCGGTGCCGCCACCGGCGAACGCGACGGCTTCGACTCGGGCATGCCGCACGTGCAGGCGCGTGCGGGCCTCAAGCCGTTCGAGATCGTCGATGAGAAACCCGTCGAACTCGGCGTCTGGGGCATGTACGGCCAGACCCAGACCGACACGTTCTTCAACGACCACGACCGCTTCGACATCTGGGTCGCCGGCATCGACTGGCAGATTCCGGTGTGCAGCAGCGTGACGTTCCGCGGCGAAGCTTGGACCGGCCAGAACCTCGGCGACGTGCGCGGCGGCATCGGCCAGACCATCAATACGCAACTCGGCCGCGAGATCGGTTCGACGGGAGGTTGGGCCGAAGTCGTCTACGCACTCACGGCCAAGACGCGTTTCCACGCCGGCGCCTCGCTCGACGACCCCGACAACGACGACCTGTCGACGACGCTCGCGAGCGCCAACAGGCGCCGCAACCAGACCACCTACTTCGGCACCGTCGTCGACTGGGACGGCGGCGTGCGCACCGGCCTCGACGCCATTTACTGGGAGACCGACTACACGGGCCCCGATGGCACGAACGGCAGCAGCGGCACCGCTCTGCGCATCAACCTATACTTCCAACTCAACTTCTGAGGACCCCATGCTCCGCGCACTCTCACCATGCTTCGTCGGTTGCCTGCTCGGCGTGACCGGCTGCCAATCGGCGACGACGACTGATCCCGCGGTCGCGATCCTGTTCCCCGATCAGGAGCGCTTCCAAGTGGAGAACACGCTCACGATTCCTGTTGCCGCCGGCAGCAAGCAGGTTCGCTTCTGGTTCCCTCTGCCGCGCCAGGAAGACGGCCAGACCATCGTCGATCTGAAGGTCGAGGCCCCCACCGGCTGGCAAGAAGCCACCGACAACCGCGGCAACCGCTACGTCTACGCCGCGGTCGCGACGCCGGCCGACAAGGTCGTGGTCAAAACCACGTTCACCGTCACGCGCCGCGAAGAGAACGCCAACGTCGACGCGTCGAAGACGCGCCCGCTGACCGACGCCGAGCGTACTGAGCACGCCATGTGGCTCGGCAACGACAAGAACGTGCTGCTCACGCCCGAGGTGCATGCTCTCGCGGCGCAGATTCGCGGCGACGAGCAGAACCCCGTGCGCGTGGCGCACAAGCTCTACGACTGGACCCTCAACAACGTCGAGTACTGGGTCAAGGACTCGTCGGGCAAGTCGAAGGCGTCCCCGGGCGGCAGCAGCGAGCACTGCCTCAGGGAACGCACCGGCAACTGCACGGACTTCCACTCGCTGTGGACGGCGCTCGCGCGCGCGAGCGGCATCCCAACGCGCATGAAGTACGGCAGCCTG
>JBDSBS010000395.1:0-14334 GCA_039921435.1 Planctomycetota bacterium
AACTTCCGCGTCAGCGCGAGCAGCAACGCGGCGCGCGCACTGCAGTTCATCGTGCGCACCTCGACGAACCAGCTCCTTGCGGCGACCTACAACTTTGCCGCGGGTGAGTTCACGAACTTCACACACGTCGCCGGCACGTTCGATGGCCAGACGATCCGCCTCTTCAAGAATGGCGCACAGGTCGCGACGTTCGCAGTGCCCGTTGTCTCCGAAGTGCAGAACAACGGCGGCCAACTGCGGCTCGGCAACGGCGATCCCGTCACTCCCGGCAACGAGACCTGGAACGGCACCATCGACGAAGTGCGCATCTGGCCGATGGCGCGCACCGCCGGCGAGATCGCCGCAGCGAGGGACGACGAACTCTCGGGCATGCCCGGTGGCGTGTTGGTGTTCCCGTTGAACGGGACCTACGTCGGCGACGGTGGCTCCCCCATCGGCACACCGTTTGGCACGATCACCTTCGCGCCGGGTACGACGGCACTGATCCCGACGATGCCACTCCTGCTCCCACTCGGCCAACCGACGAGCACGTGCCCTCGCAGCAGCGAGATGCTGGTCGGCAGTGCGCCGAAGCTCGGCAACAGCAACTTCACGCTGTGGTGCGTGCGCGGTGCAAAGCCCGCCAACTCGCCGGCGAGCGTGGCCTTCGCCGCCAACTCGGCCGCCCCGGCGAGCCAGCCTCCGATCCTGGGGGTGAACGTCGCCTTCGACATCTTCACGATCGCTGCGTCGCTCGTCCTGACACCAGCGAGCAACGCTCTTGGCAACAGCAATGTCGTGCTGCCGATTCCTTCACAAGCGAGCCTCATCGGGCAAGGCTGGGTGATCCAGTTTGCCTACCTCGACACGATGTGTGGACCGCAGGGCATCTCGGCCAGCAACGGCCTCCTGTTCGCGATCCAGTGATTCGCGATCCAGTGACGAAGCTGGCCGCGGCTACGTGACGAAGCCCGCGTCCTCTTGCAAACCGGGCCCATTCGCCGCATCGACCGCCAGCACGTCGCAGCGCTCGTTCTCGACGTCGCCCGTGTGGCCGCGCACCCAGCGCCACTCGATGGTGTGCGGCTCGACGGCGCGCAGCAGGCGCTGCCAGAGATCCTGGTTCTTGACGGGCTCCTTGCCCGCCGTGCGCCAGCCGCGCTTTTGCCAACTCGCGAGCCAGCCCTTGGTCATCGCGTGCACGACGTACTGCGAGTCCGACCACACCACGACCTGACACGGCCGCGTCAACGACTCGAGGCCGACGATCGCACCGAGCAGCTCCATTCGGTTGTTGGTCGTGCGCCGAAAGCCGGCCGACAGTTCCTTCCTGTGCTCGCCGAACAACAACACCGTGCCGTAGCCGCCTGGTCCCGGGTTGCCTAGGCAGGCCCCGTCGCTGTAGATCGTCACTGCGTGAGCTGGCGTCACGGGCTTCGCTGGCATGCAACGGCAATACCGGACCGCGATGCTGGCTACAACCTTGGCGCGAAGTCCAATCGTTTAGCCAAGATCGCTTGCGAAGGCCGCGAGTTCGGGCCAGAACGCGGCAAAGTCGCCGTCGAGTGCCTCGTACTGCGCCCGCAGCTCGGCACCCCCGTCGGCGAGCGGGGTGGGGCGCGCAACGCGGCGGGCCATGTTCTGCAGCACCGTGTCGATGCCCTCGACCTTCGCGTAACCCGCGAGCCAAGCCTGGCGCTGCATGTGGGGCAGCACCTGCTGCAATCGCGGCGGCAACAGCGCCGCGTGCTCTCGCAATTGAGCGTGCACCTCGTCGACGAACAGCGCCAAGGTCCGGCCATCGCCATGCACGGCCCAGTCGCGGGCCAGAAAGTGGTCGTAGTAGACATCGACGAGCACGCCGGCGAAGCGGCGGAACCGAACGTCGAGCCGATGTCGGCTGCCGCGCACAAGCGCATGCGCGTCGACGAAGCGATCGATCGCGCGGTGCTGGTGGATGCCCGCGCGCAAGTCCGGATGCAGCGTTGTGATGTCGACGCCGCGCACGAAGTCGCCGGCTAGATTGCCCAGACGCAGCAGCGGTGCCGTCGGGGCGAGGCGAAGGTGCGCGAGCCAGTTCATCGACCCGGCCATGCTACGGACGCGACACCGAACGCGCGCGACGGTGCGAGCAGATTGCACATGACACCCGGCGAGGAACGAGTTCCAATGCGACGCCATGAAGGTGATGCTCCGGCAGTCGATCAGCTGCTGCGCGGTCACTTCACACGACGAAACGACCTGCTCGCCGGCAGGATCCAGCTGCCCTCGGGCCGCTCGCCTCCGCCGGGGTCTTGCTCCTCGGCAACGGCTTCTTGTTCGCCATCGGCACGGCGTCTGGACAGATCACGATGGGGCGTCACTACCGCGAGCTCGTGCAGCGCAACCCGCGGCATCGGTTCGGCCGCTGGCGCTGCTGTGCCTCGCGATTCTGCCCCGGCTCAGCGCCGCCGAAGCGCTCGAGACACTCGAAGAGAAGCGCTTCGGTCCGGTGCCAACTGCCACTGCGGAGCGCGTGCGCGCCGCGTCTCTACCCGAACTCGATCGCTGGACGGACCGCATCCTCGACGCCGCGACCATCGCCGACCTGTTCGCCGACTGACCTCACGCCAAGCAGCCGCGCAGCCGCCTCGATACGGCCGCAGATTTGCGCGACGGCCCAGTCCGCGCGTGCCTCCAACCGAGGGGCTGCCTAGACTCGTCGCCCCCGATGAGCACCGAACTGCCCACGAAGTACGAACCGCAGGCCCTCGAGCCCAAGGTGACCGAACGCTGGCTCGCAACCAAGGCCTTCGCTGCGTCTCCCGACGACCGGCCCAACCGCTACGTCGTCATGATGCCGCTGCCAAACGTCACGGGCGCATTGCACATGGGCCACGCGATGGACAACGTCATGCAGGACCTGCTCATTCGCTGGCACCGCATGCAGGGCGACAACACGCTGTGGCAGGCGGGCACGGACCACGCAGGCATCGCGACGCAAGCAGTCGTCGAGAAGCGCCTCAAGGAACTCGAGGGCAAGACGCGACACGACATCGGCCGCGAAGCGCTCGTGCAGCGCATCTGGGATTGGAAGGCGCAGAGCCAGGCGCGCATCACGAGCCAGCAGCAGGCGATGGGTTGCTCCTGCGACTGGGACCGCACGCGCTTCACGATGGACGATGTCTGCGCGCGCAGCGTGCGACACACGTTCTTCTCAATGTTTAAGGACGGCTTGATCTTCCGCGGCAACCGACTCGTCAACTGGGACTGTGCACTCCAGACCGCCGTGGCCGACGACGAGCTCTACAAGGAGAGCGTGCAGGGCAAGTTCTACTACCTGCGCTACCCCGTGCTCGACCCGGCGCCGGGCGAACCGACCCACGTGCTGGTCGCGACGACGCGGCCCGAGACGATGCTCGGCGACACGGCCGTGGCAGTTGGCACGGATCCCGCGCGCTCTCTGCGCGAGGCGATCAGCGCGCAGCGCCAGAAGCTCTCGACGGCTCCGGCCAAAGAGAAGGCCGCAGAGCAACAAGAACTGGAGCGACTGCAAGCACGCGAACACGACGTGCTGCCGACGCTCGTCGCAATCGCGGCGATGGCCAAGGCCGGCCGCAAGGTTAAGCTGCCGCTCATCGACCGCACCGTCCCGCTGCTGCTCGACGACTGGGCCGACCCGAGCCTCGGCACCGGCTGCGTCAAGATCACGCCGGCACACGACCCCAATGACTACCTGGTCTGGCAGCGCCACAAGGAGATTGGCGCGATCAACGTTCTCGCCCCCGACGGCACTATATCGGAACACGGCGGAGTCTACCGCGGCCAGGATCGCTTCGCCGCCCGCAAGGCCGTCATGCAGGACCTCGAGAAGCTCGGCCTCGTCGAACGCGTCGAGGACCGCACGATCGAGATCGACCACAGCGACCGCAGCAAGACCATCGTCGAACCCTATCTCAGCAAGCAGTGGTTCGTGCACATGGCCGACGTCGACGGCGGCATCGTCATGGGCCGCGGCACCGACAAGCAGTTCCGCGCCGCAGGATTGGCACAAGTGGCACTCGACGCAACCGCGGGCACCTTGCCGCCCTTCGCCGATGGTTCGCCGCGCGCCCGCGTGGGGTTTCATCCCGATCAGGACCGCTATCGGAAGATGTACGACCAGTGGCTCGCCGAGAAGCGCGATTGGTGCATCAGCCGCCAACTCTGGTGGGGCCACCGCATCCCGGTCTGGCGCGGCGACATGCCGGCGCAGCACCTGCTGATGCTGCAGCCCATGCTCGGCAGTCAGCTGCAGCGCGACGACGTCGCGGCGTGGGTCCTGTTGCCCGATGGCACGCGTCTGTCACCGAGTGAGGCCTTCGCGCACCTGAAGGGCCCCAACGCTCCCACCAGTGTCGAAGTGCAAGTGTGCTTCCGCGACGCGCCGCAAGACGCAACGGTTGGCCCCATGCTGCAGGGAGCCGGGCTCGCGCTCGACCCGGACGTGCTCGACACCTGGTTCAGCTCCGCGCTGTGGCCACACAGCACGCTGGGTTGGCCTGATCCCGCCACCGCAAGTGTCGACCCGGGCCAGACACCGCTGGGCGGCACCGGCGGCGCTCCCGATTCGCTCGGCTACTACTACCCTGGCTCGTGCCTCGTCACCGGCCGCGACATCATCACGCTCTGGGTCGCACGCATGGTGCTTGCGGGCCTCTACAACCTCGGCGATGTGCCGTTCGCGAGCGTTTTCCTGCACGCGACGATCCTCGACGGCAAGGGCGAGCGCATGTCGAAGAGCAAGGGCAACGGCATCGACCCACTCGACATCGTGCACCGCTACGGGGCCGACGCTCTGCGCTACGTCGTCTGCGAACTACAGACCGGCACGCAGGACATCCGCCTACCCGTGCAGGCCGTCTCGCCGTTCACCAAAGCAGGCGAACCCGAGCAGCTGATCGACTTGGCGACCGCCAAGCCCGGCCCGTACCTCGGCACCTATGTCGATCCAACGACGAAACAGGTCATGGACTTGGTCGGCCAGTACGGGCCGCAGGGCATAACGCCGGCGAAGGCGACGAGCGAGCGCTTCACGGTCGGTGCCAACTTCTGCAACAAGCTGTTCAACGCAGCGCGCTTCGCGTTCTTGAACCTCGAGGGCACGCAGTTCCGCTCGCTCGATCTCGCGATGCTGCCAATCGAGGATCGTTGGATCCTGTCGCGGCTGCAGAACGCCATCGACACCGTGCAGAAGAGCCTGCTCGCCTACAACCCGTCGTCGGCGATCGCCGCGGCGCGCGACTTCTTCTGGAACGAGCTGTGCGACTGGTACCTCGAAATGCTGAAGCCGCGCTTCAAGGACGGCACGCATCCAGGTGCCCCAGCCCTGGCGAAGCAGGTGCTTGCCGCTGTGCTCGACCAGACCCTGCGGGTCCTACATCCGTTCGTACCGTTCTTGACCGAAACACTGTGGAACACGCTCGGCGAGCTAGCACCGCAACGTGGAGTCGGTGCCGAGTTCGCCGTCAGTGAACAACTCGTGCACGCAGAGTGGCCGAAGGGCGACGCCCGCTGGAGCGCGCCAGAGATCGAGCAGCAAGTTGCAGCGATGCAGGAGTGGTGCGTCGCGATCCGCGAGGCACGCGCGCGCTACCAGGTCCCCCCGAAGGACCGCATCGCGATGCACATCCAGGCCGTTGGCCAAGACGCCGCGCTGCTGACCGCCGTGGAGCCGCTTCTCGCACACATGGCGGGACTCGCGGAGGTGGTGATCAGCGCCTCGGTCGAGCGCACCGCCGACTCGGCTCTGGTCGTGCAGGGCGCGTGCAAGGCGTTCCTGCTCGGCGTGGTGGATCTGGCGAAGGAGAAGCAGAAGCTCGAGCAGCAGGCCGAGAAGCTTCGCGCGCAGATTGCCGGCATCCAGAAGAAGCTCGGCAACGAGGGCTTTGTCGCCAAGGCCCCGCCCGACGTCGTCGCGAAGGAGCGGGGCAACCTCGACGGGTTGCAGGCGCACTTGGCGGGTGTCGAGCAGAGCTTGAACGAACTGGGGTAGGACCCGCCCCAGTCGCCAACCCGCGACCGCCGTCGCCATGATCAGCGATGCGTGGGATGCCAGAGATCCGGCCTGACAGCGAGTTCGCTCGTGTGGAAGTCGACCTTGGCCCGGTAGATCGTGGCGAAGTAACGCGGCCCGGACTGGCTGTCGAGTGGACGCAGGCCGGAGTAGTAGTGAAACAGCAGTGAGTACGGCACGAAGTCGCCGTGACTGACCTCGTGCACGTACTCGAGCTTGTCGGTCGGTTCGAACCAACACTGCTCGCTGCCGTCGATGCTACCGACCACCACGAAGTCTCCCTTGTGCACCTGTACCAGCCCCTTGTTGAAAGGCAGCAGGCCGTTGCGCGGCGCATAGAACTCGAAGCCCCAACCACCGGTGAAGTAGGCCTTGGCGTCGGGGTTGGCCGCCTTCACATAGGCGCTCGCGTCTCGTGCCGAAGCGACACAGGCACGGCCTTCGAGGTGGTCCACGCCTTCGTAGAACAGGCCGAGCAACACGCTGAGACCGCAGATCCACTTGACGCCAGATTGGTGGCGACGACTGCGCGCGGCCAGCCAACCAGCCGTGAACATCAGCGCCGTGACGACCATCATGGAACGACGCGCCGCCGGGAACGGGGAGACGACGAACGACGACGCGATGTGCGCCAGAGCCCAACCGCAGAGCAGGAGCCGGACGCGGTGGGCGGGAGTCAACTGGCACCGACGCCATGCGCGCACGGCAACCACTCCACCAACGCGCCACAGCAGCAAGACGACAGATACCCACGTGGCGAGCGACAGGCAGAGGTAGGCGACGGAGTCCAGCGCACCGTCGCCGAGCGATCGAGCGTCGTCGTTGGGCACAATGGCGACGACTGCGAATGCGGCCACGTAGAGCACCCCCACACCCGCAAACACCCAACGGGGTACCCGCATCGCGTACAGCGCGAGCAACGCCACTGGCACTCCCAGACCGCCGACCTGCATGAACATGCCACGTATCAGGTGCGCCCAATCCCGATGCTGCGTCAGTTCGACCTGCTGCATGAAGTACGAGCCGCCGCCGTGCGACCAAGCGATCAAGGCCTCGATGCCACCCGCCAATGCGCCAGCCACGACCACGCCAACGACCAGCTCGCGCAGCCGCCGATGCATCATCGCCGCCAGGATCCACAGCCCCAGAAGCCCCAACGCCGAGTACTTGGTCTGCACCGCCAGCCCTTGCAACAGGCCCGCAGCGAGCGCCAGAGACAAGCTGCCGCGATCCACCGCGCGCATGAACACCTCGACCCCGGCTAGACCGAGAGCGAGCATCGGCACTTCGAGCATCAGGTTGACCCCAGGCAGCACGCTTGGGCCCAGCGCGATGGCCGCCAATATCGGCACCGCGTGTCTACCTACGAACCGACGAAGCAGCGCGAGCAAGCTGAGACAGAACAGCCACTGCACCGGCAGGTACCACAGATGCCACATGACTGGCGAGTCGCCGAACAAGACGATCGCCGGTGCCCAGTAGTAGGAGTTCACGGGCGCCACCATGACGTTCCACGCCGGCTGCGGCTGCTGGTGCCACGGCACCTCGAACTCGAACGGCCGCAACGGCTCCTTGGCGACCTGAGCGGCGTAGTAGTGGTGGCAGACGTCGTCGACCGTCAACGGCTCCCACAAGTTGACGAGGTTGATCACCAGCGCCACCAAGAACGCGATCAGCGCTGGCGATCTTGGACGCGAGGACACGGGCATCTGCGGATGCAACGACGGACTCGAGGTCGAGGGTGAGCGAGAGGAGGCCGCACTACCGAGCGAGGGCAGGGCGGCGGCAAGGGGCTGCGTCGCAACATAGCGCTCCCCCCCCTATTCTTTCCCGCGTGGAAGTCGATCTACTTGCTTCGCTGCAACACCTCTTCGGCCATACGGAGTTCCGCAGCTTGCAGCGGCCGGTCGTCGAGCACGTGCTCGAAGGCGGCTCGGCACTCGTGTTGATGGCGACCGGAGAGGGCAAGTCCCTGTGTTACCAACTGCCCGCCTTCGTCGGCTCGGGCCTCACCCTCGTCGTCTCGCCGCTCATCGCCCTGATGGACGACCAGGTCACCGCCCTGCAACGCCGCGGCCTGCCCGCCACCTGCATCCACAGCATGCTCGAACGCGGCGAACGGGAGCGGCGGCTCGCCAGCGTGAAGAGCGGCCATACCCGCCTGCTCTACGTCACCCCGGAGCGCTTCCGGGTGCACGACTTCGTCGAAACCATGCGCACGTTGCCCGTGCGCCGCTTCGTCGTCGACGAAGCGCACTGCGTCAGCCATTGGGGCCACGACTTCCGCCCCGACTACCTACAGCTCGGTCACGTTCGCCGCGACCTCGGCAGCCCGCCCTGCCTGGCGCTGTCGGCGACGGCGACGCCGGACGTGCAGCGCGACATCCGGCAGGTGCTCGAACTCGGCTCTGCACCGCTGTTCCACACGGGCATCGCGCGACCCAACCTCTACCTCTCCGTGCAGCACAGCGACGACGACGAGGGCAAGCTGCGACGCCTGCTCACGGTTCTGGCGCGCACCGGCGGCCCGGCCATCGTGTACTGCGCCCTCATCAAGGACCTTCTGCGCCTCGAGAGCGACTTGCAGCGACGCGGCATGGCGCCGCTCGTCTACCACGGCAACCTGTCCGCCCACGAAAGATCGAGTCAACAACGGGCATTTCAGTCGAGTCCAAACGGGCTGATGCTGGCAACCAACGCGTTCGGCATGGGCGTCGACAAGGCCGACATCCGCGCCATCGTGCACTGGCAGATCCCGCGCACGCTCGAGGCCTACTACCAGGAAGTGGGCCGCGCCGGCCGCGATGGGCTCGGCGCGTTTTGCGAACTGCTCTACCGCGAAGAGGACCTCGTCATCCAACGCAACTTCGCCGAGTGGGCCAATCCTGGGGCCGAGTTCGCTCGCCAGATCGTCGACCACCTGCAAGGCCTCGGCGACCGTCTGCAAGCCGTCGACCTCGAGACGCTGCGGGAGACGTTCTTGGTCAAGAATCGCCACGACGGCCGCGTCGACACGGTGGTGCGTCTGCTGCGCAGCAGCGGCTGCACGCGCGGCGAGCTCGGCCGGGATCTGGCCATCGTGCGCGCGCCGAGCGACGACGAACTGGCCGACTGGCTACCGGAGGACAAGCGAAAGCGCGATCTCATGGGCTTGCTGCGCATGGTTCGCTACGCCACTGAACCCGCTTGCCGAAAGCAGACGATCTACGCGCACTTCGGGTTCGACTATGTGGACAGCGGCTGCGGTGCATGCGACATCTGCACGACCACCGCAACTTGGCAGGACGACCATCTGCCACCGCTGCAGGCATTGCCGACGTCAACGGCACCCACGGCCAGTCCCGCAGGTGCGGTCGCTCCAGTGCAGCGCGGCGATTGGATCGATGTCGTTCGGCTCGGCCTGTGCTGCGTGCAAAGCGTGCACCGGCTCGGTTCGACGTGGCGAGCCGACGTCGAACGTGCACACGACCTCAGCTCGCACCGGATCGACCTCGGCCGCCACCGCTGGCACTGCGTCGAACGCTGAGAGCCTGAGAGGAAGTGATGATACAGGCTCTCAGAGTGCCCCCTATGGCCGCCTGCGCGGCCATGCAGAGAGTTCGAAACCGATTGTTTCTCACTCCCTGAGATGAGCGATCGGCCAGCCCACAACGCCGCGCGGTTGCGACCGGACGCGTCCGGGCTACTGTCTGCGGACTCGATGGGCCTCTACACGCGCACGACCCGCACCTGGCTCGAACACCGCTTCCAGAGCCGGTCGGCCGCCGGCGTCTACCTGGCCCACATGCCGATCTACGGCCTCGGTCACGCCGACTCCGAAGGCGGCCACCCCGCGCGCCTGGCCCGCGTGCTGCGCATGCTGCGCGTGCTCGACGGCATGGACTTCTCGAGCCTGCTCGACGTCGGCGGCGCCGAAGGATACTTCGCTCACCTCGTGCGCACACTGTACGGCGTGGGCGTCATGACCTGCGACTTGTCGCTACAAGCATGCCTGCGCGCCAAAGAACTGTTCGGTCTCGGTGCGGCCTCCATCGATTGCACGCGCTTGCCATTCGCCGACGATTCGTTCGACGTCGTCGTCTGCAGCGAAGTGCTCGAACACGTCGAGCATCCTGTCGAGACGATGCTGGAGTTGCAGCGCGTCGCTCGCCGAGCCGTGCTGCTGACGACCGAGGAGATCCGCTACGACCGCGCCGCGATCGACGAGTATCTTTTCCGGCGTCCCGGCTGGCCGCACATGGAGCGCAACCTGTTCCATCCCGACGACCTGGCGCTCGTCTTCCCTCGGGCCAGCATGACGCCGCAGTGCGACGTGCCGCCGCCGAAGGACCTGCCAGACCTCGCCGCCGCGCGTGCGTGGCTGCTGGCAAACACACAGAGTACGACACTCGAGCCGGGGCGCATCGGCGTCGTCGTTGCGGCGCAGCAGGCCGACCGCATCGCGCGCGCACGGCACCACAGCGACGAGGCACTGGTAGACAAGGTCCTGGCGACCACGATCGCCCCGGGCTCGCGCTGGCCTCAGCGGGTCGCGCCCGAGGCGGCGATGCTGGCCAGCCTGCGCGATCCAGCGACCGGCAGCCGGCTGCGCTTCGTCGACAACTGCTTCCTAGGCGACGCGGGCGCGACCTACACGGTGCACGACGGCGTGCCCGACTTCGTCGTCGAACAAGCCCGCGCGCCCACGCGCGCGGACCTCGAGCAACGGCTCGCCTATGAATCCGCGGTGCGTCGCGACGCGCTGCTCCTGCTGCGCGACCATCTGGCACTGCCCGAGCGCTGGCCGCAGGACTCGTTCGATCTGCGTCATCGCGAACAGCGCCGCGGCTTTTGGCCCAACCACGAACTCGTGCCACGCGCCGGTGGCGAGGGCTTCGCCTGGCACGCCACGGGCAACGACCCGTGGGTATTGACCCCGTGCTTGCAGCGACCTCTGCGCGAGGTCGTGCTCGAGATGCGCGTGCACAACCCTGCGGTCGCCGTCGACGCAGGCACGGGCCAGGTGTTCTGGAAGGGACCGGCCGACGAGTCCTTCGAAGAAGCGCGCTCGGTGTTGTTCCCCGTGCAAAACGACGGCGCCGTGCACCACTACCGCGTCGTGCTTGCCGGCCACCCTCGCCTGCCCGACGAGGTGCAGTGGCTGCGCCTGGACCTCATCGACGGCCCGTGCGAAGTCGACCTGCTGTCGTTGCGCCTCGCCTGACGAATCATCGCACGCGCTGGACTACCTCCGCCGCCGCCGATGACGTCGGCGGTCGAACATCGAGCTCTTGCGACCGTCGCCGAGCCGCGGCTTGTCGCGATGCTGCTTCTCCTCGAGTTCACGCTGCTGCTGGAGCTGCTGCAAGAACGCGGCGATCTCGCGTTCGAGCTGCTGCGGATCCTGGAAGCGCATCTCCGGCTCCTTTGCCATCATCTTCTCGAGGAAGTAGTGCAGCTGCGGCGACAGATGCAGATCGCGGATGCGCTCACCGGACAGTGACTCGAGCACCTGCTTGGCCAGCACCTCTTCGCTGGTGTGCCCCTCGAACGGCAGCGAGCCGGTGGTCAAGTGGTAGAGCGTCGCGCCGAGCGCGTAGATGTCGGCGCGCACGTCGAGCTGGGCACCGCGCGCCTGCTCCGGTGCGATGTAGTGCACCGTGCCTGCCGTGCGCTCGCCGTCGGTCTTGGCGTTGCTCGCGACGGCGAAACCCAGATCGATGAGCACGGCGCCGCGCTCTTCCGACCACAGCACGTTGCCAGGCTTGACATCGCGGTGCACGAGGCCGCGCGCGTGAAGTGCATCGAGGGCGCCGGCAACTTCGACGACGATCTGCAGCGCCGACTCTTCGTCGAGCCGACCCTCTTCGGCCAGCACGTCCTGCAGGCAGCGGCCCGGTAGCCGCTCCATGGCGAAGAACACGGTCTCGCCTTCCTTGGCGACGCGGTAGCCCTTGACCAAGTGGGGATGGTCCAGCTCCTGCAGCATGCGAGCTTCCTTGACGAAACGCTCCGTTTGCACCGGGTCCTTCGCCATCTCGGGGCGCAGCACCTTGAGGGCAACCTCGCGATTGTCGGTCTTGTCCACAGCGGCGAACACGCGACCGACACCGCCTTCGCCGAGAGCCTCGCCCACCTCGTAGCGCGTCAGCGCCGGCCGTGTGCCGCCCTCGGTGCGATGCCACTGTTCCCACTGGACCTTGGTGCAGTGACCGTGCTTCACCAGGAAATCCCCAGGTGCACCGGCGGCCATGGCGGCGCGTGCGATGTCGGCAGACACGAGTCCTCTGTGTACGAGGACCGCGAGCAACTTCATGTCAGGATTCATGAGCTCCAGAGCCTGCAGACCGAACGACTTCGATGTTTCGTGCGCGAGCCGTCAAGTCGTCGCGCCGAAGCACCCGAAAAGGAATCCAGGTTCCGGTAGTCAGTCGAGGCACACTTGAAGCATCCAAGCGCGGCGTTCGTCATCAAGTACTTCGACCTGATCGACGAGTTCATCAAGGTCCGCTGCTGCTCGGACGAGCTGCTGCAGGACCTGCATGCCAGTCCGATCACGAACAAGTCGCACTACCGCCAGCGGGTCGTGCGTTCCTGTGTGCCGTCCTTCGAAAGTGACGTGCTCGCGGCCGTGCGGCGGCTCGACGAAGGCTACGACCTCGAAATCGTCGAAGAACTGCTTTACCAGATCTGTATCGACGTCAACCCATCGCTCGAAATCCACCAGGTCAGCATCCCGTCGAACGGCGGTGCGAAGGCGCAGAGCGAACCCGAAGACATGTTCATGCCGCGCCCGGGCAGCGACTCGGCCAGGCAGACCCTGTTCCGCCGCGTGACCAGCCTCGAACGTTCGCTGCACCAGCAGATCATTGGCCAGGACGACGCGATCCGTTCGCTCGTGCGCGCCGTGAAGAAGGCGGCGGTGGGACTCAAGCGACCCACCCACCCAGTCGGCACGTTCTTGCTCGTCGGCCGCACCGGCACTGGCAAGACCGAACTGGCAAAGTCCGTCGCCCGGAATCTGTTCGACGACCCGTCGGCGATGATTCGCGTCGACTGCAGCGAGTACGCGCTCCCACACGAGTACGCCAAGCTGATCGGCTCGCCGCCGGGCTACATCGGTCACAACGAAGGCGGCTTCCTGACCGAAGCGATCAAGAAGAAGCCCAACAGTGTGGTGCTCTTCGACGAAGTCGAGAAGGCCCACTACAAGGTGCACAACCTGCTGTTGCAGTTGCTCGACGAGGGCATCATCACCGACAGCAAGGGGCAGACGGTCTCGTTCCATCAGGCTCTGATCCTGATGACTAGCAACCTCGGCATCGAGAAGATCGACGCCGTGCGCACGCGCATGGGCTTCTCGGCGGCACACCGCCGCCAGAGCCTCAAGGACGTCGACCTGCGCACGGTGACGCTCGAAGCCTTGCGCGAGTCGTTCCGACCCGAGTTCGTCAACCGCATCGACGAAGTCGTCATGTTCAACCCGCTCGACGAGAAGGTCTGCCAGCGCATCGCCGGCAACATGCTGCGCGAGGTCGCGGACCTGCTCAAGCGCCGCGGCATCAGCTTGACCTTCTCGCCCGGCGTGCGCGTGCTACTGGCACGCCAGGGCTTCTCCGAGGAATACGGCGCCCGCGAGCTTCGACGCCTGATCAAGCGACGCATCGAGGATCCGATCACCGAAATGATCCTCGACCACGATCTGAGCCAGGGTTCGCAAGTGGCCGTGCGGGTACGCAGCGGCGACTACACGTTCAACTGCAACGAAACGACGCGCGCTGCCCTGCCTGCCTGAGTGCGGACCGCAGCCCGCGGCGCCGTCTATGCCGCCGCGGGCTGCGCAGGCTCAGTGTGCTTGGCTGCTCATATGGCCGCTCATTTCGCTGTCGCGAGGCGCGGCATCTTCAACAGACCGAGATCGCGAATGCGCTTCTCGCGGTCCAGCAGATCCGCGCGCTCTTCCGTGTTGCGCTTGAGGCTCTCCGTCAGCTTCCTGGCCTTGGGCGAGTCCGGACCATCCTCGGCCCGCACGGCGTTGAGTTGCTCCTGCAGCGCGAAGCGCTTGCCGTCGACCACGTCGAATTGGTCGAGCAACTGCAGCCAGTCCTTCACGGCGCGTTGCGGATCCTTCGCGTAGCGCTGGCCGAGCACGTCGTACATGGCCTTCCACAGATCGGTCTGCGTCTGTTCGCCGTCGAACACCACAGCCTTGGCACCCGGGTTCGCGAGCAGAAAGAAGTGCGGCAGTCCTTTGTTGACGTGCACGCTGTAGAAGACGTTGTAGAGCGGGTGCCCCGGATCCGACACGTGCGCAGGCAGTCGAACCGTGCGAAACCACTTCG
>JBDSBS010000396.1:0-2530 GCA_039921435.1 Planctomycetota bacterium
TTGTGCTCGATCGCGGCCTTCGCGACGTGCTTCGGAAGGTTGGCGATCATCTGCTGCGCGAAGTTGCCCTGCCCCGTGCCACCAGCTGCGCGGCGAAGCATTTCGCGACGCTGGTCCACGCCGATCACGTAGCGCAGCTGCACGCCAACCTGGAACGGCGAGCGAACCGCCGTGGCGCCCGAATTTGTGGCGCCGAACCGCTCGTTGACCTTGTAGCGGTAGGTATTCGTGCTGGCGTCAAAGCCCTGCACGGTCAGCAGCGTGTTGTCGGGACGCGCGAACCCACCCCAGCCCTTGAGGTTATCGGCGCCATTGACCAGCTCGTCGAGTCCGCCCAGCAGGTTGATGGTCGAGAAAGACACCGACAGGCGCCGATCGAACATCGCCGGGCGCCAGTTGACCTGAAGCGAGAGGTTCGGCGTCCACGGACCCTTGCAGCTGTTGCGAGACGCGATCTGGCCGACCTGGCCCTGAAGGCACGAACCCGCGTCGGACGCGAGCAGCTCCGCCATCGCCGCGGCAAGTGCTGGGTCGGTGGCGGTCGCGGGGTCGAAGACGTACGCGCGGTCATTGCGTGAGCCGTCACCGTTGATGTCGCCGCCTACGGTCGGGGTGTAACGCGAACCCGACGTGACGTTTGCCACCGCGGTGACTTCGAGGCCCTGGTTGAACGGCCAAGTCACATTGGCCTGTACATTGTGCTGGCGCTCGTTGCTGGAGCGGGCCCACTCGTAGTTGCGCGGGTCGCCGCTGGTGAGGTTGCCCCCGCCGCCGCCCGCGTCCGCCCCGCCTCGGGCGCCGAAACCACCACTACCGCCGCTGCCACCCTGGTCGCGGGAATGCTGGAAGGTATAGCTCAGGTTGAGCAGTGCGCCGCGGCGTGTGAAGGCGTTCACGCTGGCGGTGAGCTGCTTGGTCTCGTTCTCCAACGAGCTGAAGAGTTGACGCACAGCGCCGTAGGCCGGATCGACCCGCGACGCAGTGAGCGGCACGGCACCGGTGCGCGGATCGATCTGCGCGGCGGTGGCGTACACCTGGCGGTTGGCCTCATTCGACAACGTGAACGCCGGATTCGACAACAGGTTGAGGTCGCGAGTCCCGCCCTGGCCGATCCCCCGCACGTACGACGCGTCGAGGTTGAACGCGTAGGTGTTCCAGAACCGCTTCGACAGGCCGAGCGATCCACGCCACGTCTTGGGCGCACCGTATCCGTCGGCATAGGTGGTCACCGTCGGCCGGCCGGTGAAGATCGGGCTCGATTCGCCATTGACGCACTGGGTCGGGATCGATGCATCGTTGTTCGCGAAATCGTTCCAGTTCGGCAACGGAACCGCGCTCCCGACACAGAAGAGCTGGGTTTCGCTGGTGCTGAGCCCTGCCTGCGCCTGCGCAGTGCCGGGCAGCGTGCTCGGCATGGTGCCGCGGAAAAGGCCGACGCCGCCGCGGATCACGAGGGCCGGCGCCTGGAAGCCGCGCTGGCCCTGGCCCTGCTGCTCGGCCGAAGGAACGGTGAGGGAGAAGCCGAAGCGAGGCGTGAAGTACGTCTCGTTCGGGAGGATGTCGGTGCGGATTCCGAACCGCTGTTCCGCATCGGTGTTGCGCGTCGGTGCGCCGTCGTAGCTGGTGTTCTCGAGGCGGCCGCCGATTGTTACCTGAATGTTCTGGCTGGGTCGAAGCACGTCGCTCAAGTACACGGCAGCGTCCTGGCCGCTGCCGTCACGAATCGTCGGCTGCAACGTTCTCGTGAACGACGCTGGCCGGTTCGCGTCGAAATCGGCAAGCGAATTGAAGACGTAGGTGCCGAAACGGTTGTTGGTCACATCCTGCGTGAACGAGCTGCGATTCAGCAACAAGCCGAGCGAGACGCGATGTACGCCGCCATCGGGGAGCCACGAGAGGTTGTTGCGGATCTCGAGCGACTTGCTGCTCGATTCCTGCGGCAGACCGCTGTTGCCGCCGAACCCGAACGTCGTGAAACTCACCGTGCCGTCGTCGAGGGTGGAGAAGTTCTGCACCCTGCCCGTCGGCACGTAGAGGAACGGCGTCGACTCGCTCTTGCTGGCGTTGTAGCCGACCCGCATTTCGTTGATGAACTGCACGCCCATGCGGGAAGCAAGGCTCAGCGCGACACCGCCGCCGGAACCCGTCTGGTCGCCGCCCACCTGCGGAAGCTGGGTCTGGCCGATTCGGGTCGGATCGGACTTGCTGTTGTTGGCATCGCCGCGAATCGTGAGGGTGTGGCGGTCAGCGGCGTTCCAGTCGAAGCGGAACGAGCCGGAATAGTTGAGCGCCGTGCGGTTCGGGTCAACGACGCCCACACGTTGGGTGAGGCCGGTGCCGTTTGCCAGCTGGATGAACCGTGACACCGAGTCCGGCGACGCACCGAGGCGAGCCAGTGTGGTGGCATCAGCAGCGTCGAGCGATGCCATCGGCGACAGATCACGACGGCTGGAGAACGAACCGAAGAGGAAGATCTTGTCGCGCTTCAGCGGGCCGCCAAAACCGCCACTGAGGCTTTGTTGCGTCTGGC
>JBDSBS010000397.1:0-5685 GCA_039921435.1 Planctomycetota bacterium
GTCGATCGCATCCAGATCGAGCAAGCGCAGCGGGTTCATGAGCAACAGTGGCACGACGACTACCAGTGCCATCAGCAGCCTCGGATGCCCGCGGCGCGCGTGGCCGATCTCGTGCGCGACCACTCCGGCCAGAGACTCGGCGTCCAACGCCCGCAAGAGGCCGTCGGTGAGGCAGAGGCAGCGACCGGCCGGCAGCGGCCCGACCATCATAGCGTTCAAGGCGCGCATGCCGGTCGGCAACAGCAGCACGCGCGCGGGATTGAACCCGAGTGCCGCGGCCGTGCGACGCAGCTGTTGGCCGACGGGCTCTGGCAGGCGCCCGACCGTTCCGAACGCCACGCGAAACCAGTACGGCAGCACTACCGAAGCGAGGCCGAGGAACGCGATCGTGCCCAGCGTGGATCCGAGCGACGTGCCGAGACAGAACACGTAGAGCTCGCGGTCGATCTGCAACAGGTCGAGCCCGGCACCCAGGAGCAGACACGGCATCGTCACCAGCAGTGGCCATCCCAGCCGCAGGCGTGCGACGGGCAATACGTCGCGCAGACTTGGCAACATCGAAGCCGGCACGCGGCGGCCACCGGCAACTTCTTCGTCGATCTCGCAACAGAGCATCGTTGCCGTGCCTAGCAGGATGCGCGGGAATTCGGTCGCCAACAGCGGCAACATCAGCAGGGCGATGTCGGCGAAGTGGCTCGACGCGACCCACTGGTCGATGCAGGCCGCATAGCTGCCTGTGCCGAGCAACAGATAGAGAACCACGGGCGTCGCACCGGCCGACAACCGCAGCAGGGCTCGCGGGGGGGCCGGCGGGCGCCAATTCTGGATCAACTGACGTCGGATCAGCAACAGCGAGAGCACCGCGAGCAACGAGGGCACCGCCAACAGCAAGGCGAACACGGCCACGCGATCTACCTCGCCGCTGCCCGGAATCACCGGCTGCAGCTCGCGATGGGCGAACAAGACCAAAAGGCCGGCCAGGAACGGGAAGGGAAGACCCAAGGCCGATCAGCGCCCGCTCGCTTCCTTCTTGCCGGCGTCGGCGCCAAACGCCTGGACGAGGATCGCTGCGAAGCGTTCGTCGCGGCGGAGCACGGCGATCTCCGGGTCGGTCTCGAACAAGCTGCGCTGCAACTTCAGCGAGCTGTCGACCTCGGCAGATGCCTGCATCTCCGCGCAACGCTGCAAGGCCTCGATGCCGCGTTCGACGTCGCCGATGAGGGCGTAGACACAAGCGCGCGAGTAGTGCGCGACGGGCTTGAGTTGGATCTTGGCACCCTTGGCGAGCACCAACACCGAGCGATGCGTCGCGGCCGAAGTCCTGTACTCCCTGAGTTGGTACTGCAGATCCGCCAAGTCGAGCATGACGCGAACGCGATCTTCGGCATCGCCCTCGGTACTCGCCTTCTGCAGTTCGTCCAGGAACGGCTGCGCGAACTCCTTGCGACCCCACTGCCACAACATGCACGCAAGCGCGCGCCGCAGGTCCTCGGGTTCGATCGCGGCGTTCTCGACGATCGCCACCACCTGATCCATGCGCGCGGCGTCCGGCGCCGTCGGCTGCACGTCCCTGAGGGCTGGAACGAGCCGCACGCGGTGCGTGCTCGGGTACCACTGAGGCGTGGCCAAGAGCAACCCGAACAACCACTCGCCGACGAACGGCTGGACCTGCATCAGAGGCGCGTACTGCCCTGGGTAGACAACCTCGCGCGCATGCTGACGCCGCATGAACTCGAGGGCGGCGTGTGTGATGAGCCCGTGCACCCCCTTGCTGCGCGGATCGGCCGGCGTCTCGTCGGCCGCCGGCAGCTTGGCCGCAAGCCGCGCGAACCCTAGCTCGGGGGCCTGCATCAGAACCTTCACGGTCTCGTCCAACGCTTCTCTCGAAGTCTGGTCAGAGGCGATCCACCGCTCCACGACCTGATCCACCTTCTCTGCCAACTTGGCCGGCGTCGCCTTTGCTGGCTCAGCCGGCGCGTCCTGCGCGTGTGCATTGCCACCGAACAGCGCCACGGCCGCCAATGCGGGGCTGAGCACCGCTCGACTGCTGCTCCAACTGCTGGCTGACGAGATCGTCATGCAGGGCTTGTAGCCCCAATCGGCCGGTGGATACAGGCCCCCCAGCACCTCCACCCCTCGCTCGGATCACACGCCGACGCTTTTGTGCGTCGCAGCGAGAGCAGACCTTCCGCGCCGAGAGCGGCGACGGTCAGAAGGAGACCTTGACGACCTTGCGTTCCTCAGCCGATTCGACCTCGAAGAACTCGGCCTGCTTGAAGTTGCCCATACCCGCGACGATGGACGCGGGGAACTGCTCGATCGCATTGTTGAAGCGCATGACCGAATCGTTGTAGGCCTGACGCGCGAACCCGATCCGGTTCTCGGTCGACGTCAGCTCCTCCTGCAGGGCAAGCATGTTCTGGTTGGCCTTCAAGTCGGGGTAGTTCTCCATCACGGCGTAGAACCCGCGCATCGACTGCCCGAGCGCACCCTCCGCCTTGACCAGCTCACCGATGTTGCCGGCGTTCTTCAGATCGACGCACGTCTGTCGAGCGCGCACAACCGCGTCCAGCGTCTCGCGCTCGTGCTTCATGTAGCCCTTCGCGACTTCGATGAGGTTTGGAATGAGCTCGTAGCGACGCTTGAGCTGCACGTCGATCTGGCTCCATGCGTTCTTCGACTCGTTGCGCCGGCTGACGAGGCCGTTGTATGTAGCGATCGCCCACAGCACGACAATGGCGACGACGGCAAGGGGAATGATCCAGATCAGATTGCCCACGGGTATTTCCTCGACTGAGTTGGCCTCGACTGAGTTGGCCGCGGCTGAGTTACTCGGGCAGGGGCGCCCAGCGAAGTGCGTGCTGCCGAACTACTCGGGCAGCTCGATCTCGCCGCGGAAGACGGTACGGGCCGGCCCCTCGATCGCAAGGGAACTCCCGCGCGTGAGGATCTGCAGCACGCCACCGCGCAAGACAACCGTTGTCGTGTCACCCTGCGTGTGCCCGGCCAGGCGAGCCGCGACCGCGGCAACAGCCGCCCCGGTGCCGCACGCGAGCGTCTCGCCGCTACCGCGCTCGAAGGTGCGTTGGCACAGGCGGTCCGGTGCGAGAACCTGAACGAACTCGACGTTGACACCGTCGGGAAAGCGAGCGTGTGCCTGCAGCGCTGCACCGATGCCAGCGACGTCGGCGGTTTCGACGTCGTCGACGAACAGCACCGCATGCGGATTTCCGGCGTTCCCGGGCACGAAGGTCCGCGGCTGGCCGAGCACGTCGAGCTCGATCGCTTCGCTGCAGCGTACCTCCCCCATCCAGGCGCGCACCTGATCGTCGCCGGCCAGCAGTTCGACGTGGCGCAGACCGGCATCGGTCTCGACCGCAAACTGCCGGTCGCCGACATGCCCGTGATCGAACGCCAACCGAGCAAGACATCGCAGGCCGTTGCCACACATCGCGCCGCGCGAGCCATCGGCGTTCCACATCAGCATGCGCACCGGCGCGCGGTCGCCGCGCAGCAAGACGATGAGGCCGTCTGCCCCTATGCCGAAGTGCCGGTCGGACCAGCGGCGGGCCACCTCCGGCGCCCGGTCCATTGGCATCTGCCCACGAATCCCATCGACGAAGACGTAGTCGTTGCCCGCGCCCTCCATCTTCGTGAAGGGCAGACGCATCACACGATCTCGTGGCGATCGTGCTTGTTCGGCACGATGACGCTGCGGAACCCCGCATTGCGCAAGCGTCCCGCATACGCCTCGGCGGGATCGTCTTCGCCGTGCACGACCGTGAGCAGGTGCTTGGTGCCGGTTACATGTCGCGCGGCATCGAGAAACTCGAGTGCGAGGACCATGCCCCCTCCTCAGGTTCGAACCGTGACCGTCCGGGTCGTGACGGTCAACGGCAACAACAATGGCGCCAACAGGAGATCGATCAGGCCGAACTCGGTTTCGATCGTGTAGCTCGTGAGGTCACCAGCCATGCGCTTGGGATCCACCTCGTTAACGGAGAAGAACCCGAACAGCCAGTAGTACTGCCGCGCGACCTCTACGCCGGCACCAGTTGGGCCGAGCCCGACGGAATGATGGTGCGCGACGCAACCGCCACCCGACAGGCTGCCAAGGAGGACGAGCTTCGGTGCCCATCGACATGCATGCGAGACCTTCACACGCTCTCTTTTACCAGCCGTCGTCGACAAAGGCGCTCGCTGTTCCGGGTCGAAGGAGCGCCCGCTCAGAACGTTTGCCGGTCAGGACGTTCGTCGGGCGAGTGCGCATCAGCCGGGTAGACGTCGGGTTCGCCAGCGTGCTCGACGTAATCGACGTGATCGACGAGCTGGTCGGCGGCGGGATCGATGTCTGGTTCGACGTCAGGCGCAACGTCTGGTTCGACGTCGATCTCCAGCTCGGCTGCTGCCGATGTAGGGGCCGCCAAGTGCCCGGCGGCGCGTTGTTCGGCGGCCAAGCGGCGCATCAGCGCTAGGACCAGCACTGGCAGGGCTGCGATCAGGAACAGGCTGAAACTCTGTTGGAACCACACGCGCCAGGACGCTCCAGAGCCGTGCACCAGGTGATCCTGCCAACCCTCTTCGAGCTGCAGGGTCGTGCGCTTGGTCCAGCCGACGAGAGCGCCTTCGAACGAGGTCAGGTCGTCGGCGGCCCGGGCCACTTCGAGCACGGAACCGAGGCCATACTGGCGAATCAACCACGCCACGTAAGAGTAGCTCTGGCCGTAGGCCGTCTTGAGGCCGGTTTCGTCGGTGGGAAAGCCAGCGCGCAGCGAATCGAAAGAGAGCAGGCGCCCAGTACCGACGCGCCAGACCAGATCTTCCTCGCTCGCGCCGAGGTACGTGTCGCCGGCCAGGAACTGAGCAAGCCCTTCGTGAAACCATCGCGGGATCCGGGCGCCGTGCGGTGCAACGAACTGATCCAGCAGCTCGTGCACCATTTCGTGCACGACTACGCCGCGGACGCTCGCCCCCGTGCGGCGCATTTCGCCCCAGACGATGTGGATCTGCCGTTGCCCGAGCAGCGCGAAGCCAGGCGAATTCGGATGGAGATGCTGTTCGAGAGCCTCGGGCATGGTCGCCCGCTCGGCGTGCACGAAGACGAAGAATTGGCGCGTTACCAGGTCGTCGAACACGGGCTTCAAGTGCGCCAGCTCCGTGTCGACCATGCGCTGCACTTCGGCGACGACGGCCGCTGCCGGGGCACCGCTGCCGGCAACCACCCGCCCCCCACCCGGTGGTGCCACAGCTGCCGCGCGCTCTGGCTCCTGGCCGCCCGCCGCGCTGGTCGCGCCGACTCCTGCCACAGTGGCAATGACGGCAAGGAGTGCAGAGATCAGTGGCAGGAACACGGCGGATGTGGCGTCATAGTCTCACCCCGGCGGCCAGAGAAGGGCCGCAGCATGTTCCTCCCCGGAGACCTCACGTGAAAGCCTGGAAGTTCCTCTTGCCCGTTCCCGTTCTCGCGGCCCTGGCGATGGTACCGCAGGATCCGCAGAATCCTGGTGATCCCGCACTGATCGATCAAGTCGCGATCATGCCTCTGTCGGAGCTCCAGTACACGAGCATCCAGGGCACGACCAACGTCGTGAGTGCCCGCAATGTCGTCGAGATCCGACTCTTCGACGACCATGAACACGCGATTCGCCTCGAACTGCTCTACGACAACGGGGACTACTCGTTGAT
>JBDSBS010000398.1:0-6603 GCA_039921435.1 Planctomycetota bacterium
CCCATGCAACCTCATGCAACCCCGCGGGCAGACCCGGCAGACCAACTCCCGTTGGCTACCTTAAACCTTTCCGGTGGTGCGGCACCCTAGTTGCCAACCCTTCCCGACAACCCGGCGATTTGCCGGATTTACTACAACGAGGTCACTACCATGAGCGCGGACAACAAGGCGAGGCCGGAAGACCAGAAGCAAGCCGATCGATTAGGGGACAGCCGCCCAAGCAAGATTGGCGGCGACCGTGGCGAACACGGCGGCAAACCAGGCGGCGACACCAAGGGCACTGGCAAACCAGTTGGCGGGACCCAGGTTGGCAGCCAAGGTAGTAGCAACGAGGGAGGGGGCAAGCAGGACGGGACCGACAACAGCGGCGGCCGCCAAAGCGGCGGCAGCCAAAGCGGGGGAAGCCAACCTGGAACCAAGCAGAGTGGCGCCCACGAAGGCGGCGGTAGCCGAGGCACCAGCAATCAACCTAGAAGCAAGCAGGGTGATGCTAACCAAGGCGGCGGCAGTCAAGGTGGAAGCAGCCAACCTGTAAGCAAGCAGGGCGGTGCCGACCACGGCGGCCGCAGTCAAAGCGAGGGCAATCAACCTGGAAGCAAGGGCGGCGCCCGCCAAGGCGGTCAAGCGGGTGCGGATTCCCAGCAGGGGAACGAGGAAGGCACCAAGGGCAAGCGCTCCGACGAAGGCAAGACTGCTCGAAAGCACAACGAGGAAGAAGGCTCCGAGTCACCCTGAACCGTCCCTGTGTTCCGGGCTGGTTCCTGGCCCACACCATGAAGCTCGACGGTATCGCCATCGTCGCGGCCTTGCGTGAGATCGGCGCCTTACGTCTTAGGACCTAGGGTCGGCTCAAGAACAAACTTGCGCGATGGCGGCCGACTTTGAACAGTTGGACTCGCGTGGGAGTCGATCGGGGCGCTATCGATTATGCGGTTGGGAGAGGGGAATGCGTTGGTGCCAAGGTGTTGGCGGTGCGCCGACTTGCCGCCGCCGACATCCTCTGCTGGTGGATTGGCGGCCACCTCGACCTTGGCTTGTCCATCGTCGGAGCGGCGCGGTCTGACGCCGATGGAGCCACTCTTTGCTCCTCGCACTTCGCAGGCAGATTGCGTGGGGCGAGCATGGCTCGCCATCGGGCAACAGCCATGCCGGGCCGCTACACCGCGGGGAAAGGCTACTCTCGCAGAGTGCGATGTGCCGCCTTGCGTTCCCCGGCGGGTAACGGTGCGTCGTCAGCTCGCGGCGCGGTCGTCTTGCGCAGCAGCATCCACGCGTGCGCCAATTCGGCACCGAAGAACACGATGATCGACGAGTAGTAGACCCACACCAGGATGATCAGCAGGGAACCGGCCGCCCCATAGGCATTCACCAGCGTGCCATGCGCCAGATACAGGCCGATCAGGTACTTGCCGAGCACGAACATGAGGGCCGTGACCAGGGCTCCGCCGAAGACGTCGCGCCAGGCGATGCGGATGTCGGGCAACAACCGGAACATGGCGGCGAACAACGCCACGAACACGCTGAACGACAGCCCTTCGGTGACGAATCGCCAAGCGGAGGCTTCGCCGATCCATTGTTCGAGCACACCCACGGCGGTGCTGGCGGCCAGTGAGACGATCATCAGGAAAGCGATCGCGCCGACCATAGCGAACGACAACAGGCGTTTGTGGAACCACGCGAGAATGCCGGAGCGAGGTTTGGTCGGCGCCTTCCAGATGAGACTCAGCGAATCCTGCAACTCGCTGAAGACACCCGTCGCCGAGATCACGAGGGCGACGATGCTGATTGCACCGGCCCAGCCCCGCGCTTGGCTCTTCTGCGCGTTCTCGATGATGGCCTCGATGAATCGCCCACCCTCGGTGCCGACCACGTGGGTCACCTCGCGGACGAGCTGCAATTCGCCGAGCGCGCCGATCGACGACAAGCACCACAGCAGCACGACCAGCAACGGTGCCAGCGCCAATGCCGTGTAGAAAGCAAGGGCGGCCGCCAGCCGCAGGATGCGATCGCCGTCGGAGTTCCGGATGGCGAGCACGATTGCCTTGCCAACCAATTGCGGAAGCAACATGACCCGCGTCCGGCGAGGTGCCGGCCGTACTGGAAGGCTCATGCGGGGACCGCTGCCCGCGAAGGACGGAGGGTGATCACCGGAGCTGGAGACCGATACGGGCTAGGACTGCACATGCACCACAGAGGCAAACCTCATTCCTGGAGCAAGGGCAGCTTGGCGGTGATCGCACCCGAACCGGACTCGGCGAACGTGGGGGCGCAGCGCTATTGGCGAAGGTCGTTTGTACAAAGTGACGGAGGCATTCGCCAATCAGTGCTTTCTGGAGTGTCTTAAGGCCGTGAAGCGATCGGGCGCGTGCTGTGGGGTGAAGCAGCACGCCAAGGCATGGTAGCCCTGTTCTGATCACTGCTCGGCGGCGCGGAATCTCCCGTCATGATTCGCCGACTGCGAGCGACGAACCAGTGGTGCGGGTACGGAGATTGCCAATGCCTCACAGCCAACCAAGAAGGCTCGGCGGAACAAACCAATGAAAAACATCACGCTTTTCTTCACGACCTCCCTCCTCATGCTCGCTGGTTTGACCACAAGCTGCAGCAAAGAAGCCGCGGCCTACGGCGCCAAGGGCACCCGGTTGGGTATCACCAAGCCTGCCGATCAGACGATGAGCCAAGGCGAATCGAACAAGGTCAAGGTCTCGATCGATCGCACCGGGTTCGCGGAACCTGTGGAAGTCACCTTCTCGAATCTGCCCCAGGGTGTGAGCGTCGATGCCAACACCATCCCAGCCGGCGATTCGAGCCGCGACTTCGTGCTGGTTGCCTCTCCGACCGCCGCAGTCACCACCAAACAGATCATCACCGTCTCGGCCAAGGGTGCCGGCATCAGCCAATCGCAGACCTTCCAACTGACGGTGAAGGCGAGAAGCTGATCCAAAACGCGACGAACCGGCCGTTGGTGGACACAGCGGCCTCCAAGCTATTGCCGCCCCGGTCAGCCGATCGCCGACGAAGACATCGCTCGTAGTGTTGGTGTTGCCGGGGACCAGGTTCGGCGAGGCGCTGATGAACGCCAGGTAGCGGCCATCCTGGGAGAGTCCGGGATTGCTCTGCCCCAGTTCGGGTCCTGGACACCTGTGGAGCTGAGGCTGTCGCGCGTCGCGGTCTGGCCGATGACATGGCCGGGCGAGCAAGGTGACGATGGTCCGCGGGATGGCGCGGTGGATGGTCGGCATTGGTTGTCGGCGTTGTGTCACCAAGTAGCAGCAAGGAGCCGCAGCCGAGCGTTCGCCAAATCGGAGATCCTTGGTCGGCCGGCCGATGCTTGCTGCGCGGTGCCAATGGCGAAGTGCTCGTGGTCGTGCCCTGCCGCATCCGGCGCCCCCAGTTCGCGCAGTTGCTTGTCGAAGCACGGTGAAACAGGTCTGCTTGTAGCCCACCCGCTCCGGCCTACCGTTGCACCACCGCGAGGCTGCGAGCAAGAGAACGGTGACTTCCCCCCAATCGATGCACGCCATGGGTCGCAGCACTTGCGCTGTTCGCCGGCTGCACTTCAACCCCTGAACCTTGCGCAGGTGTCGCGGCAGCACTGACACGACTCGAAGCGCGCGTTGGCGGCAGGCTCGGCGTCTACGTGCTCGACACCGCCACAGGGCGCGGCGTCGACCGCCGCGAAGACGAGCGATTTGGCATGTGCTCGACTTCAAGCTGGCACTCGCGGGCCTGGTGCTGCGCGAGGCCGCAGCCCAACGCCTCGACCTCGGCGAGTGCCTGCCGTTTGGCGCCGCGGACATGGTCGTGCACGCACCCATCACGAAGCAGTACATCGCCGTCGGCTCGCTGCCCATCGCGCTGCTCGCCCTCGGCGACCAGGTGACGCGGCTCGATCGCTTCGAACCCGACATGAACTTCGTGCCCATCGGCGAACTGCGCGATACCACGACGCCCGCAGCGATGGCTCAGCTCACCGCCCGGCTCGTGGTCGGCGACGCGCTGCCACCGGATGCACGCGACAGGTTGGCGAACTGGGCGATCGTCACGGCGACGGGTTTGCGCCGCCTGCGTGCCAGCTTGCCCGCGGACTGGCACGCCGGCGACAAGATCGGCTCGTCAAGGAACGACGCGATGGCCAACAAGGTCAACGATGTGGCGATCGTGTGGCCGCCGGGGCGGGCTCCGTGGGTGGTCGCCGCCTACTACGACGCGCCGGGCCGATTCGACGCCATGCGCGCCGAGGACGAAGCCGTGCTCGCCGAGGTCGCTCGCATCGTCAGCGGCACTCGAGACCATACGCTGATCGACACCCCACTGCTGGCAGAGCCGACGCCCACCGCGCTATGGAACGAGGCCGCCCGGCGGATTCCTGATCCGGTCGACGCGGCTCGCACGCTTCTCAACACGCCACCTCGCCGGCAAACCCTGCCATGTCCGACCCAAAGCACGAACGCCTGCGCCGCCTCTTCGACCACGCGTTCGCCCTGCCGCCAGCGGCCCGCGCCGAACTGCTGGCGCGCGAGTGCGGCGACGACGCCGCGCTGCGCCAAAGATTGCTGGCGATGCTCGAAGCCGCGGACGGCGAGCAGTTCCTGGCCGCACCGGCCAGCACCGGCCTCCCGACAGCAGCCGCGGCGCAGCCGAGCGACGAAGGACCTGGCAGCCGCATCGGTCCCTACAAGCTGCTGCAACAGATCGGTGAAGGCGGCTTCGGCGCGGTGTTCATGGCCGAACAGCAGACGCCGGTCGTGCGCCGCGTCGCGCTGAAGATCATCAAGCTCGGCATGGACACCCGTCAGGTGGTCGCGCGCTTCGAGCAGGAACGGCAGGCGCTGGCGCTGATGGACCACCCGAACATCGCTCGCGTGTTCGATGCTGGCGCCACGGCTTTGGGCCGCCCGTACTTCGTCATGGAGCTGGTCAGGGGCGATCCGATCGTCGCCTTCTGCGACAAGCAGCAACTGACCATCGACGAGCGTCTCGAGCTGTTCGCGCAGGTCTGTAGCGCTGTGCAGCACGCGCACGGTAAAGGCGTCATCCACCGCGATCTCAAACCGTCCAACATCCTGGTCGGCACCACCGACGGCAGGCCGCAGGCGAAGATCATCGACTTCGGCATCGCCAAGGCCACGGTGCAGAAGCTGACCGACAAGACGCTGTTCACCGAGCACCGACAGGTGATCGGCACGCTGCAGTACATGAGCCCCGAGCAGGCCGATGGCTCGCTCGACATCGACACGCGCACCGATGTGTATGCCCTCGGCGTCGTGCTGTACGAACTGCTGACCGGCACCACGCCGTTCGACACCAAGACGCTGACCGCTGCGATCTACGGCGAGCTGCAGCGATTGATCCGCGAGGTCGATCCACCGAAGCCGTCGACGCGGCTGTCGCAGTCGACCGACACGATCGCCAGGATCGCGGCCCAGCGCCGCGTGGGGCCAAAGCGCCTGGGTTCGCTGGTGCGCGGCGAGATCGACTGGATCGTGATGAAGGCGCTCGATAAGGATCGCTTGCGCCGCTACCAGACGGCCACCAGCCTCGGCGACGACGTGCGGCGCTTCCTTGCCGGCGACGCGGTGCTCGCGGTGCCGCCCAGCAGCCTGTATCGCCTGCGCAAGTTCGTGCGACGCAACAAGGCGACGGTCATCGCTGCCCTCGCCGTCGCCGCTGCGTTGCTGCTCGGCCTGATCGGGTTTGCGTGGCAGGCGCAGGTCGCGACCGCCGAGGCGAACCGCGCCGATGGGCAGGCACGCATCGCCACCACCAACGCGACGCGGGCGAGCGAGCAGGAACGTCTCGCGACTCAGCGCGCCGACGACGTGCTGTCGCTGTCGGCCATCCAGGAGCTGCAGGAACTCGGCGAACGCGCCGATGCACTGTGGCCCGCGTGGCCGGCGCAACTACCCGCCTACGAGCAGTGGCTCGCCGATGCGAAGGTGCTCGTCGAGGGTCAGCCACTCGATGCCGCGCGTGGCATCGCCGCCCACCCGAGCCTGCGCGACCACGAGGCGAAACTCGCCGAGATCCGCGCCCGCGCGCGACCTCGAACCGAGGAACGCATCGCCGCCGATCGGCAGGCGAACCCGTTGCGGACACGATGGGAGTCGGAACGCGGCCGACTGTCGTGGCTGCGCCGCATGCTCGGCGAGGAGCCTTGGCCCAACGAGGCTGACGTGGTGGCGCAGCTCGCGGCGCAGTCGCTGCCGACCAACAGCACTGGCCTGCGCCAGCGGGCGACCGCCCTGATCGACAACAACCCGGCGACGGTCGTGTATGGGCGCGAGATCGATGGCTACCTGCTGGCGCAGCGAGCCTTGGCTGCCGCCAACGACGACGACCGCGCCATCTGCCACCACACGCTGGCGCGCGCCCTGTTCCGCATCGCGCGCTTCGATGCGGCGTTGGCCGCAGGCGAACGCGCCGTGGCAGCCACCTCGACGGCTTTGCGACAGGACCAGGAGAAGCGCTTCGCCGGCCTGCAACAGGCCGTCGCGGAGTGGACCGAGTCGAAGGAACGCAGCCAGCGCGCGGCGGAAGCAACACAACTTGCGCGGCAGGTTGCCGAACTCGAACCGCAGGTGGTCGCGTGGCGGACCTATC
>JBDSBS010000399.1:0-4043 GCA_039921435.1 Planctomycetota bacterium
CGACAACGCCATCCGTCGCCAGCTGCGCGGCGGGCGGCGGGCAGTCGACATTACGCTGCGCGCGCCCGACGTGCTGCAGGAGAGTGCCGATCGATTCGCGCGCGAGCCCAGTCTGCAGGCGCAGGACCACGAGGAGTGCGCCGCTACCGCGAGTGCCTATGGCCTGCTGCTGCATTGCTACCTGATGGCATTCGGTTCGCTGAACGACCGCGAGCGCTTCGTGCTCCAGATGGTCGAGGTGCGGCGCATGCGCTACGGGGAACTCGCCGTTTCGCTGGGCATCCGCCCCGAGGCGTTGAAGATGGTGGTTTTCCGGGCCCGCAAGCGCGTGCACGACCGCATCGGTGAGCTGCTGCGTGCGTCGTGGCGGTCGGGCTGCGAGTTTGCAGTGGCATAGCCACACGCAGCCAGCCCAGCCCAGTCCGGCCCAGCATCACCAAGGGGCCACGCATCGCCGACGCCGATGCAGCCGCGACGTAGCACGGCCGACCTGTTTCCGATCGGCCCTGCGCTTGCCCACGGAATGCTGGGCCAACAGGGTCGTCGACTCCCTTGCAATGGCTCGCTCGCCGGTGATCCTAGGGCGATGGCCGCGATCGTCGACCGCTTGTTCGTGCACTGTCGGGAACTCGTGACGCTGACCGACGGTGCGCCGACGGGGCCGCGCCGCGGCGAGGCGATGCGTCGACTGGGGGTGATCGAGGATGGCGCCATTGCCGTGCACGATGGTCGCATCGTCGCCGTCGGCCCGACCGATCAGGTGACGCGCGAACATCGAGCGCACGAAGAACTCGACCTGGCGGGTTTCGTCGTGCTGCCGGGCTTCGTCGATTGCCACACGCACCCCGTGTTCGCGCAGACGCGCGAGAACGAGTTCCACATGCGCTGTGCCGGGGCCGACTACATGGCGATCGCCGCCGCCGGCGGTGGCATCTTGAGTTCGATGCGGTCAGTGCGCGAGGCCTCGCTCGAGCAACTCGTCGAACGCACCGAGCGGCACCTCTGGGGCTTCGCGGCGCACGGCACGACGACGCTCGAGGCAAAGTCCGGCTACGGCCTTTCGCTCGCGCACGAGGAGAAGAGCCTGCTGGCCCTGCAACGCGCCGCCGCGGCAACCCCGCTGACCGTGAAGCGCACCTTCCTCGGCGCGCACGAGTTCCCGCCCGAGTACCGGAACGACCGCGAGCGCTACGTGCAGCTGTTGTGCGACGAGATGATTCCGCGCCTCGCCAAGCTGGCGGACTACTGCGATGTGTTCGCCGAACCGAAGGTGTTCGACCACGCGCAGAGCCACAAGGTCTTGTCGGCCGCCAAGGCTGCCGGCCTGCGGTTGCGGGTACATGCCGACGAAATCGAACCCATGGGCGGTGCGGAGCTGGCCGTCGAACTCGGAGCCGCTTCCGCCGACCACCTGGGCCGCATCTCGGACGAGGGCATCCGCGCGATGGCGGGGAGCGACACGGTCGCGGTGCTGCTGCCGGGCACGCTGTTCTTCCTTGGCAAGCCGAGCTATGCGCCGGCTCGGCGCATGATCGAAGCCGGTTGTGCGGTCGCGCTCGCCACGGACTTCAATCCCGGCTCGTGCTACACGCAGTCAATGACGCTGATCGCGACGATCGCGTGCACGCAGATGAAGATGAGTGCCGAGGAGGTGATCACGGCGGCGACGATCAACCCGGCGTTCTCGCTGCAGCTCGACGCCGAGGTCGGCACACTGCACCCGGGCAAGCGGGCCGACCTGTGTGTGCTCGGCGTGCCCAGTTGGCGCGCGATCGGCTATGCCATGGGCGGCAATCCCGTGGCGATGACGATCAAGAACGGTGTGCCCATCGTCGCCAACATAGCCGAGCGCGATCCGGACTGGTTTGCCGGTGGAGCCGCACCATCCCCGGCTCGCCAGTAGACGGCCCCCGAACTGCCCCCGAACGCCCGGCCGCGAAAGCCCAGCCCGAAAGCCCAGCCCGAAAGCCCAGCGCGAAAGCCCAGCCCGAAAGCCCAGCCCGAAAGCCCAGCCCGAAAGGGGGTGGAAAGGGTGCCGGTTCATGGTTACGCCAAGATGCTTTCTGCGAGGTAATGCCGCCGTGGTGCCCCTGCTCGAGTTCGTTCCTAACTTCTCCGAAGGCAAGAAGCGCGAGGTCATCGACATCATCGTCGCTGCCATGACGGCCGTGCCGGGCGTCAAATGCCTGGGCTCCGAACTGGACGCGAGCCACCACAGGGCCGTGGTCACGCTGGCCGGGCCGGCTCCCGCAGTCGCCGAGGCCGCTGTGCGCGGCGCATCAGCCGCCGTGCAGAACATCGACCTGCGTTCGCACAAGGGCGAGCACAAGAGAATGGGCGCGATGGACGTCTGTCCGTTCGTGCCGCTCGCCGGCGCCACCATGCAGGATGCGGTCGCGACCGCGAAGGCAGTCGGCGAGCGCATCGGCAAGGAACTCGAGCTGCCGGTGTTTCTCTACGCGGAGGCCTGCCAACGCGAGTCGCGGCGCAAGCTCGGCGACTTCCGCAACAAGGAGTTCGAAGGGCTCCTGAAACTGGTTGGCAGCGACCCCGAGTTTGCGCCCGACTTCGGACCGGCGCGCATGCACCCGAAGGCCGGCGGTGTCGCCGTTGGGGCCCGCAAGTTCTTGATCGCCTACAACATCAACCTGGCGACCAAAGACGTGCAGATCGCGAAGGACATCGCCAAGGCCGTGCGCGAGAAGGACGGTGGCTTCAAGAAGGTCCAGGGCATGGGCTTCTTCCTCGACGACAAGCAGCAGAGCCAGGTCTCGATGAACCTGCTCGACTTCGAGACGACGTCGATTCGCACCGTGTTCGACGCGGTCGCGAAGATGGCTGGCGAGAAGGGCGTCGAGGTGGTCGAGAGCGAGCTGGTCGGGTTGGCGCCGGCGGCGGCGCTCGATGCGGCGACTGCGAAGCACATCCTGTTGCCGAAGTTCGTGCCCGCCGAGCAGATCGTCGAGGCGAAGTTGGCGGCTCTCGGCTGAGTCGGGTGCGTTCCCATGTGGGACGCCTGCGGCTAGCCCGAGACCGTTCGCTTCGTGGTGCTACTTCAGCGCCACTTTGACTTCGAGGACACTCGAACCTTCGGCATCCCCGCGAACGACCTTGACCGCTACGGTTTCCCCGCGCTTGCGTCCTCGCAGCAGCCGCTGCAGATCGTTGTATGCGCGAATCGGTGCCCCATCGACGGCGACGATGACGTCGCCCATCGCGGAGACGCGGTCGTGCTCGTCGAACTCGAACGGTTTGATGCCAGCCGCTTCCGCGCCAGCCCCGGGCTCGATGCGCACGACCGGCACGCCGGCGCTGTAGCCAAACCGTCGGTCGATGCGCACAGGCTGGCCGACCGTCACCCCCATGAAGCGTTGTGCCGAACTGCCATCCAGCAAGCCCGGCACGACATCGTTGATCGTGTCGACGGGCACTGCGAAGCCGATGCCGGCACTTGTGCCGCTCGGACTGTAGATCGCGGTGTTCATGCCGATGAGGCGGCCTGCGGAGTCGAGCAGTGGGCCGCCCGAGTTGCCCGGATTGATCGCAGCATCGGTTTGGATCAGGCCGTTCATGCGCTGGTCCTTGGTTGGGATGCTGCGGTTGAGTGCGCTGATGATGCCCGTGCTGAGGCTGCGGTCGAAGCCGTACGGATTGCCGATCGCCAGCACGGTTTGACCGACCTTGAGGTCTGCCGACGAACCGATTGGGATCGGGGTCAGGTTCTTCGGCGGCGCTTGGATGCGCACGACGGCGATGTCGTCCTTGGGGCTCGTGCCGACCACTGCGCCGTCGTAGAGGTCTTCGCCGAGCGCCACCTTCAATTGGCTGTTGGCTTCGACCACGGACTTGACGACGTGGTAGTTGGTAACCACGGTGCCGGTGTCATCCCAGAGGAAGCCCGTTCCGGTGCCTTCCTGCATCCGTTGCACGCCGTACATCGTGTGTGCGAGTGCCTCGGTAGTGATGTGCACAACCGAAGGGGCATAGCGTTCGAAGATCGAGGTCGTGGTCTTCTCGATCTCCATCAAGTCGCCCCGCGGGGT
>JBDSBS010000400.1:0-2541 GCA_039921435.1 Planctomycetota bacterium
ACGGTCACTCCCGGCACCGGCTGTGCGCTCGAATCTTGCACTTGCGAGACCAGGGGCAACGGCGTGGTGTCGGCCGGAGCAATTCTCTGGCCTCCTCCCGACTGCTCGACAATGTTTCCATTGGCACCGACGATCAACATTCGGGCCGAGGTGCCGCGGAAACCGACAGCCGTGATCGCAATGACGACGTCGCCCTCAGGCGAAGTCGCGTCCACGAAAACCTGGGCCAGTCCACCGGAATCCGACACCACGTCGATGGAGTTCAGGCCGTTGGGGAACAGCGCATTTCCGGACTGCACCGTAAACGTCACCGTGACGTCGGGTACGCTGCCGTTGACGCCACTGCCGGGTCCGCGCCCGATTTGACGCGGGACCCCGTCATCGACACGGACCACCAGAGGGTCGACAAACGGCGTGTTAACGGTCGTTTGCTGACCGGAGCCGGAAACGACCAGCAACGCACCCGTGCCGCCCGGATTGTTGACGTACGCGTTGGCGAACGCGTCGCTGTAGCCAGACGCGCGGATCACGATGGAGACGTTGCCCTGCGTCGGTCCCGCGACCAGTGACGCCTGGACTCGACCTCCGGCGGTGTTGGACACGATGGAAAATTGACCGTTGTCGAATCTCGCGTCGCCCGCCGTGATCTGGAAAGTCACGGGCACGCCATCGGGCAACATGCCCGCGCCGTCGCGCAGCTCGACCACCAGCGGCGCGGCGAACGGCTGACCCACGTTGGCTGACTGGCCATCGCCCGACACGACCGAAATCGAGTTGTTCGGCCCCACCGCAGTGAGATTGAAAACGGCGGGCGGAGTGGTGCCGAAGTCGGTGACTTCGACAGTGACAGGTCCCACGGTGCTTCCCAGTTGGACCTGCTGCATCGCACGGCCGGCAGCGTCACTGGAAGTGAAAACCTGAGTCGATCCATTGCTTACGAAAAAGGCGTCGCCGCTCGTCACCGTATAGATCAAGCTGCCGCCCGCGATCGCCCCGCCTGCTCCGTCCAGGTATTCGACGGTGAGCGGATCAGGAAGCACACTGCCGGTCGCGCCGGTTTGATCGTTTCCGGAGACAACCGTGATCGAGGGCGAAGCCACAGCAGTCAAGTTGAATACCGCGGGAGGAGTCGAGAAGAAGTCCGTGACTTCGACGGTAACCGGGCCGGCGATACTGCCCAGCTGCACTTGCTGGGACGCCATTCCCATACTATCGGCGGAGATCGTCGCCTGGGTCGCGCCGTTGCTGGTGAATACCGCATCACCACTGGTGACCGTAAAGATCAGGCTGCCGCCGGCGATCGGCACACCGGTCATGTCGTTGTACTGCACGGTAAGCGGATCGGGCAGCACAGTGCCCGTTGTTCCGCTCTGGTTGTTGCCGGACACGACTGTGATCGTGGAGAAGCTTCCTGCATGGGCGCCCGCCGACACGATCAACGCGAGCGTCGCCAGCGCGATCCGCGCAGGGCTCAACCAATGTTTCCATTTCGTTATCGGCGAGGTGCTGGTGAACGGACGCGTCGACTCGACAGACGAACGGAGCTGCATGGTCTTTCCCCGATGCTAAATTGAGCGTACAAATGCCGGAGTACTATAACGCCGACGCCCGTTGGCGATACACCCTGTACATACGCACAATGGCCGCGAAAAGTGCCATGAGGGATTGCGCAATGAACGTTTGCGACACAGTTGTTGATTATTCGGAGAATATTCGCACACGTCGCCCCTGGATGGGTGCACTGGGCGTAGCGATCGCAGTCGCGCTGACCGGACTTCCGGTCGATGCGCCGGAAGCCGCGATTCGCAATCCCGAAGACGTGATGATTGTCGACTGCCTGCTACCAGGTCAGGTGCGCAAGCTCGGTCGCGTGTCGACCTACATGACCGCGCGTCGACCGATCCGGACCTCGCAGGCCGACTGCGAAATCCGCGGCGGTGAATTCGTCTCCTACGACCGCGCCGACTATCGGACCGCACTCGAAGTGTGGATGTCGCAGGCACAAGCCGGCGATGCCGAAGCACAGAATTACGTGGGCGAGATTTACTCGAAGGGATTGGGGCGCGAACCCGATTATGCGAAAGCTGCCGAGTGGTTCGCCAAAGCGGTGGCGCAAGGCAACAAGCGATCGATGATCAACCTCGGTTACCTCTACGAGGAAGGTCTTGGCGTCCAGAAGGATTTGCCGAAGGCACTGAATCTCTATCGGCAGGCCAGCGGCAGCACCGACGACGATCTTGTGTTCGAATCAACCGTCACCGTAAACGAGGAAGCGCAAGCCGAAATCGAGACGCTGCGCGCCACCGTCGACACGCAAAAAGAGGAAACCGAGCAGCTGCGCGAGCGTGTGCAGAATCTGGAGCAGCAGCTGAGTGATCGCAAACGAGCGTTGCAGCAGTCGCGAAGTGAGCTCGAGAACGCGCGTGCGGAAGTTGTCGCCAAACAAACGGCCATGGATCCGCAAGGATCGGCTGAGCTTGATGCAATGCGCCAACAGGTCGATGCGGACGAAAAAGCTCTGGCGCAAGAGCGCGCCACCCT
>JBDSBS010000401.1:0-7104 GCA_039921435.1 Planctomycetota bacterium
CGTCGACGTGCTGCTCGACACGTCGGCGTCGCTCGCTTCGACCCCAACCAAGGAACGCGCCGTGCGCGCGCTCGTGCTGGCGCTCGCACACTGGGCGCAGCGCGAAGGTTCGAGTGCGCGCGTGCTCGAACTCGGCGGCGGCTTGCTTGCTGCCGGCAACCTGACGTTCGCCCGCGCGTCGACTCTGGCCGCAGCACCGGCCATGCCGATGCGGCCCGGCGGCGTGCGCGTGTTGCTCACGGACGGACTCTGGCAAGTTGATCCGAGTCCGCTGCTGCGGCGGCTGAGTTCATCGGCGGCACGCTTCTTCTGCGTGCAGGTGCTCGATCCGTGGGAACTGTCGCCGAGTGCCGATGCCGCGTTGACGCTGCTCGACTGCGAGACCGGCGAGCGGCGCGAGGTGCAGTTCGACGCCAAGGCGGTCGCGGGCTACCGGCAACGGCTGCAGCGACTGTGCGACGGCCTGCGCGCGACGGTGCTCAGCACCGGCGGCGTCTACGCGCGCACAGCCGCCGGACCGCTTGCCGCGATGTGCGCGTGCGACCTGCTGCCGGCCGGGGTGCTGGAGCCCGCGTGATGTTCACGACTCCGCTCGGGCTGCTGGCGCTGCTGGGCGTGCCCGCGGTCGTCGTGCTGCACCTCTATCGCCGCCGCCTCACCGAGCGCCGCGTCGCGGGCTTGTTCTTGTTCCTCGGCGAACGGCTCACTGCCGACGCGGGCCGCACGCGCACCCGACTGCTGCGCACGCCGTCGTTGTGGCTCGAGTGCCTGGCCGCGCTACTGCTCGCGCTGTGGCTCGGCGGCTTGTCGTTTGGCGGTGCTGCGGCGCGGCACGTGGTGTTCGTGCTCGACGACTCGGCGTCGATGCAGGTCGGCGGTGCGCGCGCGCGGGCGCTGGCCGCCGTGCGCGAGCGAGTGGCGGGGCTGGCCAACAGCGACCACGTCACGGTGCTGCGCACGGGGCCGCGGCCCGACGTGCTGATCGGGCCGCGCGTGCTGTCGGCCGAAGTCTTGCCGGGCCTCGAATCCTGGCACCCCGTGCGTGCGCGCCACGACCCACTGCCAGCACTCGACCTGGCACGCGAACTCGCCGCGGGCGGGGGCGAGGTCGTCTTCTGCACAGACGAAGAACCTCCCGTCGGCAGCGCCGACCTCACCGTGCTCGGCTTCGGGCAAGCGGCGCCCAACTGCGCGATCCTGACCGCCGAACGCCTGCCGCGCCCCGGCCAAGGCGAGACGTTGCGTCTTCGCATCGCGAGCTTTGGTGCCGTGCACACGACGGAACTCAGCGTCTTCCACGGCGAACAGGAACTGTCGCGCCGCGCCGTGACACTGCAGGACGGCACAGCCGACGTGACGTTGCTGCTGCCGCCGGACCTCGGGGCCGTGCGTGCGCAACTCGCCCTTGATGCGCAAGCACTCGACAACGTTGCGTGGGTGCTGTCCGCACCGAGCCGGACCGTTGCGGTCTGCGACCTGCTCGACGAGCAACAGCGCGAGCGGCTGCAGATGCCGCGCGTCTTCGCGGCGCTCACGGGCTTCCGGCGCGAAGTCGATCCGCGCTCCGCACAGCTCGTGATTGCGATGTTGCCTGGCACACCCAGCATTGGCCAGACCGAGGTCGTCGTCGACGCGGGCGCTGGTGCTGGCGAACGCGATGCGTACGCGGGGCCGTTCGTCATCGATCGTGCACACCCGTGGCTTGCCGGCCTGCAGCTGCAAGGTGTGATCTGGCTTGCCGGACGCCGTGCGCTGCCAGGTCAAGTGCTCGTCGCTGCGGGCGAACAGGCCCTCGTCACGGAGCAGTTCCTCGACGTCGGGCGGCGCCTGTGCATCGACCTCGACCCAACCGCCGGCAACGTGCCGCGTTCGCCCGATTGGCCGATTCTGTTCGCGAACCTGCTCGACAGCTGCCGCAGCGAGGTGCCCGGAGTCGTGACGAGCAACATGCTGCTCGGCGAAGAGGCGGTCTACCGCCGTTCGATGCTCGCGGGTGCTGCCGATTCGCAGGTGACACTCGAAGCGCCCGACGGCACGCGGCAACCGGGGCGCGGCGGGCGCAGCATCGGCTTCGTGCTCGAACAACCGGGTCTGCATCGGCTGTTCGGCATCGACGACGCGCCGCTCGGCGAGTTTGCGGCACGCTTCTTCGATGCGGCCGAGTCCGACCTGTGCGGCCTGCGCACGGGCAGTTGGCCGCGCACCGTGGTGACCGCCGGCGAGGCTGACAGCGCGCTGCGCGAGCGAGGGCTCGAACTGCGTGTGATCGCGTTCTTGCTGCTGCTCTGTGTGCTCGGCGATTGGTGGTGGCTCGCGCGGAGGAGCGCGTGATGCACTTCCAACATCCAGAAGCGTTCTTGTTGCTGCCGCTCGCGGCGCTCGTGCTGCGGCGCGCGCTGTGGCCGCGACCGTTCGTCGGTGTGCTGCGCTTGGCGCTGCTGCTGCTCGTCTCAGCACTGCTGGCGAGCCCGTGGTGGCCCGGTGAAGCCGATGGCCGCGATATCGTGTTCGTCGTCGACCGTTCGCGTTCGATGCCGACGGCGGGGTTGGCTGAGGCCAAGGAACTGGCGACGCAGGTTGGCGAACGCCTGCAGCCCGGCGACCGCATCGGCGTCGTCGCGTTCGGGCGCCGGCCCGCGGTCGAGTCGCTGCCGGTGGCGCCGTTCGCTTGGTCGGAACCAAATCGCGCTGTCGATCCCGACGGCAGCGACCTCGCGGCGGCGGTGGCGGCGGGTCTCGCGCTCGTGCCGCCGGGGCGGCACGGTTCGCTCGTGGTCGTCAGCGACGGCGAGCACACGGGTGGCTTGCTCGATGCAGCGGCACGCACGGCGCTTCGCAGCGGCATCCGCATCGACACGCACCACGTCGCGCGCGCGGCCGGGCTCGATGTGGCCGTTGCCGACGTGCACGCGCCGAGCGAGGTGGCGGTCGGCGAACCGTTCGCGATAGCAGCCGTCGTGATCGCGGTCGTGGCGGGTCCGGCTCACTGGCGCTTGTTCGGGGATGGCGAAGTGCTGCACGAAGGCGACGTCGATCTGCAAGCGGGCCGCAACGTGCTGCAGTTTCGCCGTACGCTGATGGCGCCTGGCCAGAATGAGCTCGCGGTCGAAGTGCAGCGCGCCGGCGACGCGGTGCCGCAGAACGACCGCGGCCTCGTCGTCGTGCGCGGTGTGGCGCCGTTGCGCGTGCTCTGTGTGACGCCGCACGGGCGCGAAGACCGTCTCACGCGTTCTCTGCGAGCGCTCGGCCTTCAGGTGGTCACGAGCGCACCGTCGTCGGCGCCGCTGTCGCTGGCCGCGCTCGACGGCATACGCTGCGTCGTGCTCGAAGACGTCGCCGCCAGCGACCTGCCGACGGGTGGCATGCGCACGCTCGCGACCTGGGTCAAGGATCTCGGTGGCGGCCTGCTCATGACGGGCGGCAAGGCAAGCTATGGCGTCGGCGGCTACCACCATTCGCCGATCGAAGACGTGCTGCCCGTGACGATGGAGATGCGCGAGGAGCAGCGGCGCTTTGGCCTGGCGATGGCGATCGCGCTCGATCGTTCGGGTTCGATGCAGGCCGCTGTGAACGGAGTAACCAAGATGCAGCTCGCCGACCGCGGTGCGGCAGCGGCGATCGAACTGCTGTCGCCGATCGACTCGGTCGCCGTGATCGCCGTCGATTCGGGCCCGCACGTGGTCGTGCCGCTGCAGCGCGTGGCGGACGTGCAGGCCCTGCGGGCCAAGGTGCTGCAGATCGAGTCGATGGGCGGCGGCATCTTCATCGGCGAGGCGCTGCACGCGGCGGCCGCCGAGCTGGCGCGCGGCACGCAGAGCAACCGGCACATCGTGCTGTTTGCCGACGCGGCCGACTCCGAAGAACCTGGCGACTACCTGACGTTCGTGCCCGGGCTCGTGAAGGCCGGGGTCAGCGTGTCCGTGATCGGACTCGGGCATGCCAGCGACAGCGATGCGAAGCTGCTCGAAGAGATTGCTGCGCTCGGCGGTGGGCGTTGCGAGTTCGTTGCCGATGCTGCGGATCTGCCGCGCGTGTTCGCCCAAGAGACGATCCAGGTCGCGCGTTCGGCGATGGTCGAAGAAGCGACTGCCGTGCAGGTGCTGCCGGGCCTGCGTCTGCTCGGCGACATGCCGGGCACGTTCCCCGTGGTTGGTGGGTACTCGCTCGCGTGGCAGCGGCCGCGCGCGGAACTGGCGCTGCTGACGGTGGACGAGCAGAAGGCGCCGCTGCTCACGCATTGGCAGTGTGGGCTCGGGCGCGCGGCGGCGTTCCTCGGCGAGGTCGACGGGTCGTGCTCGGGGGAGCTGGCGAGCTGGGATCGCTACGCCGACTTCTTCGGCACGCTCGTGCGGTGGTTGGGCGGCGGGCAGATGCCGGGGCTGTTCGTGCAGGCGCTTCGCGAGGGTGGTGTCGGTGTGGTGTTGCTCGAGGTCGATGCGGCGACGGCTCGGGTGCTGGACACGGCACGTGGGCTGTTGACGACCCCCGATGGGCGCGCGGTGGATCTGAACTTCGAACGGCTCGGTGTCGGGCGCATCGAAGCGCGCGTGCCGTTGGAACGCGATGGGGTGTATCGCGCGGCGGTGCAGGTCGACGGGGTGACGGTGCGCGTGCCGCCGTTGTGTCTGCCGTACTCGCCCGAGTTTGCGCCGCAAGTGGATGCGAGGGTTGGAGAACGGGTGCTGCGGCGATTGGCCTTGGCGACCGGCGGCAGTGTGCAGCCGACGGCGGACGCGGTGTTGGTGGGGGAGCGGCGCAGTGCGGGAAGGTTGGATCTCGGGCCGTGGTGCGCGTGGTTGGCGGTGGGGGTGCTGTTGAGTGAGATTCTCGTGCGGCGGCTGCACGTGCGGTTGCCGGTGGTGGCGATGCCGAAGTGGCGGCGGCGGGTGAAGGTGGTGGCGAAGGTCGTGGTTGCGGGTCCGGAGAAGGCTCCGGCGGTTGTGCCTGCTCCCGATGCGCCAGTGCCGCCGGCGTCGCCTCCTGCATCGCCAGTTCCACCATCGCCCACACTTGCCGACGAGGGTGTGCTCGGTGCGCTGGCGCGAGCGCAGAAGCGGAACAAGCGGCGGTAGGTCGCCTCGCGATGTTGGATGCAGTGCGCATCTGCAACCGGCACGCCTGTGCTAGCCTCTCCAGAACGCGAGTGTCGTATCGTTCCTGAGGTCCCGTGCTCGACGCCAATAAGAAGACGTACCCACTCACCGACTTCATGTGCGAGACGTCCAAGTTCCTCGACGAGCTGAAGGCCAGCGAGCGCACGCTGGTGCTGACCGTGAACGGTGAGGCGGAGCTGGCGGTGATGAGTTTAGCGACGTTCCAACGCTCGCTCGATGCTTTCGACATGCTCGATTCGATCCGCTGCATCCGGCAGGGACTCGATCAGGCCAAGCGTGGCGAGGGGCTGGAGGTCGACGAGTTCTTCGCATCGTTCCGGAAGAAGCACGGCCTCCAACATTCCTGCCACAGCACGGATGACTGACATTCCCGAACTCACGCAGAAGCAGCTCGCCCAGGCCATCTCATCGCGTGTCCGAAAGCGCCTGATGGCCGGCAGGTTCGAGACCGGCGAAGATGTCGCTGCGCTCCGGCGATTCGTCGGCCTCACGCAAGCACGCTTCGCAAAAGCGATGGGCATCAGCGTTCACACGCTCCGCAACTGGGAGCAGGGTCGACGCCATCCCGAGGGACCCGCAATCGCGCTGCTGTGCATCGCGGCGCGCCATCCGAAGATCATCCGCGAGAACCTGGAGTCCGCAACGTGATGGTGGATGGGGCCGATCGGTGCACTGATCGGCGCACGTGCTAGACGCCGGGCTGTTGCATTGCTGAGAGCCGGAGCGCGCCTGCGCGTGGCGGTCAGAAGTGACTGATTACGGCGCGCCCTGCGTTGCTCAAGATGGCCCCAAAGGGGTTGGCGGTCGAGTCGGTAGCGAGCACCTGTTGATAGAAGCGCGCTCCTTCGAGCAGCGGATCGCACGGGATTGCGACGCTCCACAATACGGTGGTGGGTGTTGGATGGTTGCTGAGGAACAGGATCAGGTCATTGCGCACGAGCAGCTGGCAGCCGGTCATTCCGAACGGATCGAGGTTGGCCAGGCCTGCTTCCAAACCGAGGATTCCGAACGTCACCGCGTTCACAGGCAACGAGGTGGCCGTGACAGCGAACGTCGTGCAGAGCATCGGGCGCAGCGTCGGCGCATTGATCGTGGGCACGCCATTCGAGCCAGAACATCCCGCCCCGTAGGTCGTGTACTGGGCAGCGCGTTCGAAGATGTAGACGAGGTTGGCACCGGTGTAGCTCAAGATCATCAGGCGGCCGTCGGGCGAGATGTCGATCCCTGCGGCGATGCCGGAGTCACCGATGGGGGAGATTTGCACGACCTGACTGGTGATGCCTGTGACAGGATTCACCCGCAGGACAAGGTCGTGGCTGCGCAGAAGCAGATCGTTGTTCAGCGGATCGACCGCGACCCCGCCCACTTGCGGCAACGGCACCGACGTAGCAACCAGTTGGTAGGCACCGCCGGAAAGCAGCTGGTAGAGCCGCCCCGGTGCCGGAACCGCGTCGACGAAGTAGATCCCCGTTGGCGTGATCGCGATGTCGAGTAGTGAGACCGTGCCTCCGTTGGGCATGACAAGGACTTCACCCTCGGCGACCGACGGATCCCACTTCCAGATCTCCTTCGGTCCGTTGACGCCGTGGTCGACGACGAGCGCCTGACCAGGCTGCACGACGGCGCCCGTATAGTTGGCGGGGGCGATGGCCATGCCCATGGGGTCGTCATCCCCGCTGTGGAACCCGCTGACCCAGGTTTGCTTGGTGTTCGAACCAAAACCAATTCGGTAGATGTTGCCGCCGTAGTCCTCGGAGAAGAAGACGTCCCCAGTGGCATAGTCGACGACGACACCGAGCGGGCGATCGCAGCCGACGATCGGTGTGAGGCTGAAGTTGGGGTTGATCCGGACGATGGATCCGCCGGAAGCGGCTGTGAGTCGTGACCCGACGTAGATCGACTGGTCGACGGGGTTGTAGTGTGCGCCACTGGGGGCGATCACGGATACCTGGCCCCGCAGCTGCCAGACTGCCTCGTGGATCACTGGGGT
>JBDSBS010000402.1:0-6822 GCA_039921435.1 Planctomycetota bacterium
GTCCTTGTCGCTCAGGAAGGTCTCACCCTCGCCAACCCGCGCTTGCACCTTGAGAGCTCGCAGCTCGGCAGCGTCGGGGGATGAGGTTTGCAGCGCAGCGTCGGCGGCCGAACTGGCCGACTGGAAGGCCGCCCGAGCCTCGCCGCCCTTGCCGTCAGTCAGCAGAGTCAGGGCCAATTCGAACTTGGCGCGCGCGCTCCAGATGGCGCCGAAGCCTTCGCGGATGGCGCGATCGTCGAGGTCGCGCAGTGTCGTGGCGGCCGTCGCGCCCGTCCCAGCCAGGCGCTCGGCGCGGCCCGCCAGCAGCGTGGCCTCGGGCGTGCGCCAGTGGTTCTGGTTGGCCGCGAGCCAACCCCTGGCATGCTCGGCTGCGGTGGCGGCAGCATTCTTGTCGACGCCGATGGCAGCTACTGCCGCCTTGATCTGGAAGAACTCGGCATCCGCTTTGACGAGCGGGCGTTCGGCCTGGGTCTTGGCATCGCCGAACATCTGGGTGGCGTTGCGGAAGTTGCCGCGCTCCATGGCTGCGCGACCAGCGAGGAACGCCTCGGACATGTTGCTCCACTCGACGTCGAGCACCTGGTGGGCCGGGATCTCGACCGCGTCCGGGCCGTGCTTGGCGCGCACACCTGTCAGCAAGAACTCGGTGATCTCGAGACCGCGCAGGCGGGCGCCATCCTTCTTGAGGATGACATCGTTGATCTTTTGCGCCTCGGCCAGTGGGGTCAGCAGCGTCGTGGTGATCAGCAGTGAGAGAATGCGCATCGTGGTGTCGACCGGTCCGGTGGGTCAGGTTCAGTGGGTTCAGGCCAGGTCAGCTCGGCTGTGTTGCTTTGGCTGTGTCATGGCGTCGCCGCAGTGTCGTCGCGTCGCCGTGATCACACCGTCAGCGGTTGCTCTGGAAGTAGTTGTAGAGCTCCTCGCCATCGACGCCGAAGCTCTTGAGCTTGGCGAAGTTGTCGGAGGAACGCGCGATGCGATAGAATTTGTCGGCGATGTCCTTGTACTTGCTGTCCTTCAGGCCAGCCTGCTTGGCGTACCAGAAGGCTTCCCATTGGAAGCGATACCAGTCCAGCGAGTACTGGCTGACCTCCGGTCGCTCGCCCCACGGGCGATACTCGGTGTAGTACTTGAGGTAGGCCTCGACGGGCTTGTCGAGCCCCGGCTCGCGAACCGGCGCGCCCGTGCGCGAGAACTCGAACCACCCGCCGAGAGCTTGCGAGATCTGTCGCTTGAGTTCCCACTGCGTCGGGTTGGCCTGCTCGGCAGCGACGAGCATGTCGTAGGCCTGCTGGAACTTGCGCTGCTTCAGCAGCGCCTCGCCGATCTTGGGGCGCACGATGAGGTCGACGGTCTGCTTGACGCGCTCCTCGTTGCCATAGACCTCGAGCGTTTTCTTGGCCACTTCGTCGACGCGTTCCCACTCCTGCAGTCGCTCGAACTGTGTCATCGTCGAGACGAGCACTGCCAGCTGTGGCTTGGGCGAACTCTTGATGTAGTCCATACCCAGCGCGACGAGCTTCTTGCGCATTGCGGTCAGCTCAGTCTTCGCCTTGTTGATTGCTGCGTCGCCCTTGTCGCTCGCGATCGCCTGATCGAGCTCGGAAGCCAGGTGCTTCACCTGGTTCTCGTACTCCTGGAAGGTCTCGGTCGCCAGGCGCGAAGCGCGCACGGCGTCCTTCTGCTTGAGCTGCGTGTAGACCTCGCCAGCGCGATCGAGGTCGCCGATGTCGGTGTGCAGGCGACCGAGGTAGTCGAGGGCCGAGGGCACGTTGCGTTCGCCGTCCTGGGCGAAGTTGGTGACGAACGCGCGCGCCTTCTCGATGGCGACGGGGTACTTCGTCAGGTCCTTCGCCAGCTTGGGCTCATCGCTGCCGCGGGCCTCGTTGTAGGCCATCTGCACCTCGGTGAACTCGGCGTCCGCGATGGCGAGACCGCGGATTTGCAGACGTCCCGTGTCGCGGCTGTCGATCGCATTGGCCGCGACCCACTTGCGGTAATCCTGCAGAGTTTTGCGCGCCGCGGGGTAGTCGCCCGCGGTCTGTTGGGCCATGCCGATGCGCACTCGCGCTTGTTCGTAGAAGAGGAAGTCTGGCAGGACCTTCGTGTACTGCGTGACGGCGTCCGCGTACTTCTTGTCGTTGAAGGCCTCGTTCGCGGCCTTCCAGAACAGCTTGCTGCCGCCGGAGACGGAGTACTCGGCGATCCACTTCGAGGAGGCGCCGTAGAGCGAGTCGAAGAACGGGTCGCTCTTGGTCTGCCGCTTGTGGTTGCTGATCGCGCGATCGAGCGCGTCGGCGAGGTCGCTGGCCTTGTCCTTGTCGTTGGCGCCGAGTTGCTCGAGCCCGTGCGTGAACGCGAAGATCGCCTCGAGATAGCGGTCGGTGATGCCGTAGCTCGTGCCGAGCATGAGGTAGGCCTCGAGGCCGGTCGCCTTGAGTTCGGCCGGCGTCATCACGCTGATGGCCCGGCGCATGCCCTTGATCGACTCCTCGTAGTTCTTGTTCTGCAGCTCGCCCTTGGCGACTTCGAACAGCAGCGCGCCAGAGACCAGGCTGCTTTGTAGGTTGAGGATGTCGCGCAAAACGGCCTTCGCCTTGACGCCGACATAGTCGGTCGGGTGCTTGTCGTTGATGCGTTGGGTCATCGCCAGCGCCTTCTCGACGTTCTTCGGGTCGCCGGACTCGGCGAGGAAACGGCTCTCGGCGAGCAGCATCAGATGCCCGTGCGTGTTGCTCACCACGTCGAAGAGATCGAGACTCTTGTCGCCGAACTTCGTCATGTTGGCGCGAAACTCCGCGAACAGCTGATCGGTGCCGGCCGCGCCTTGTTTCACCATCAGTTCGCCGGCCCGCACGTAGACCTCCTGCATCATGTCGAACAGGAAGGCCTGCAGTTCGCCCGTCATGTCGAGCTTGCCGTCGTTGGCGTCCGTCAGCGAGGTCGCGATCTGCCCGATCGTCGTTTTGTAGGCATCGACGGCTGCGTCGACCCTGCCCTCCACCTCGCGGCATTGCGCGATCTCGAACAGACCGCGCAGGCCGATGGCGGTTTCCTCGCCGGTCTCGAGCACCATTTCGGTGAGTTCGTCGACGGCGCGGGCGGCGAGTACGAGTCGGTCGGTCTTCACCGCGCGCGCCTGTTCGCGCTGCAGCACGCCCTTCTTCATCCACATTACGGAGTATTCGGTGTCCTTCTGCGGGTCCTTGCTGCGCAGCGGCTGCAGGCTCTCCATGACCTTGGTGCAGGCTTCGATGCCGGCGCGGAACACGAGGACGGCTTCGTCCTCAAGTTCCTTGACGCGCTCGGGAGCCTCTTCGCGCGCGATCTCGAGCTCTTCGGTCAAGAACTGTCCGAAGTCCTGCGAGGCGTTGGCGAGCGTCGAGCGCGCCTCGAGCTGGACGCCGCCGTCGGTCGAGCGGTCGATGAGCTCCTTGGACTTGTCGATGGCCTCCTTGAAGAGCGCCCGCTGCTGGCTGCGGTCGTTGCGCGAGCGGGCGCCGTAGTAGGACACTTCGACCGCGAGCTGGGCGATCTTGTCCTGGTCACCGGCACCGCGGAACGTAGTCGCCAGTCGGTCGGTTTCCTCCTTGGCCAGTTCGATGAAGCGCATGTCCTTGGCCAAGGCGCGCACGAATGCGATTTCGCGTTCGAGCTTGCCCTGTGCCAACGCAGCTGAGGACACGGTGACAAAGGTGAGGAGTACGAGGGCGTTCTTCGCACCGAAGGGGCGCGGGCAGAAACATCCGGTCACGGGCGGGCTCCCAAATTGCAAGGATCCGATAGATGCTGCAGGAAAGGCTGCAAGAAAGGCTGCACGAAAGCGAGTTGCGGGATGCCGCGGCGCAGTCGCAGCGGCGCAGGTTGCAGAGGGTGTGCGGCGGTCGCTGGTACGACTGCGCGGTCATCGCGAGTGCTGCGGGAGGGCATCCGCAAGGCACAGCAGTGAGGGAAACGGCAAACCATAACAAAGCGTTCAGTCGAACCAACGATCGCGCTCCAGTGGTGGGCGCAGGACCGTGGGCGGCTTCGCGGAGCGCCCACTCCGTCTCGCACGCCGTGTCGGCAAGATCCCGCGGTTGGCCGGGTTCTCCGGATCCAGCGTTCGAGATCCAGACGCGAGCGGGCCAGTCGGCGACGGTCAGGCGTCAGCGCATCGACAACTGTGGGTCCGGCAGGGTCTTGGGATCTGGCTCCCACTCTTCCATGAGCACGATCTTGGCCTTGATGAGGATCAGGATCTTGCGGTTCTGCACCGAGGTGCCGTTGCGGCTGAAGAGCCAGCTGAGGCCGGGCAGGCTACCCAGCAGGGGCACTGACGAACGCAGGTTCTGGCGTTCGACGAGGCGCATGCCGCCGAGCATCATCGTGCCGCCGTCGGGCATCGTCACGGTCGTGCGCACGCGCTGCAGCGTAACTTCCGGCAGCTGGATCGAGATCGGCTGACCGACGCCCAGCGTCGTCGTGAAGGTGGGGATCGGCAACTGCAGCGTCATGACCGTCGGCCGCAGCTCCATGGTGACGAACTTGAGGTCGCTGTCGACCACAGGCCGCACGTCGAGTGCGACGCCATCGTGCACGGTGCCGATGACGGGGTTGGCAACGGCAGCGGCCTGCGCGATTTCGACCTCGAAGTCGCGGATGTAGGCGATGTTGCGCAGGTAGTGCATGCTGGCGCGCGTGTTGTTGTAGATCAGCAGGCGCGGCGCGTCGATCTGCTCACTGCGCTCCTGCTTCGAGACGGCGCGCAGCACGATCTCGACTTCGGTGTCGTCGAGGAAGGCATACTGCAGCGACAGGCCGCCAGCGTTCGTCAGGCCGCCGTTGCGACCGCCGAGCGTCTGGTTGTAGAGGTTCTCGACGCGGGCCATGAGGTCGCCGTCTTGGCCGTCGTCGAAGAAGACGCCGGGGGAGGTGCCCGTGCCTACGACGCCGGGTGCGGCAGCGTTCTGCTGCTGGCGCGGACCGAAGTCGTCGAAGCCCGCATTCTGGCGAGCACCCTTCTTCTCGAGGCCGCGCCCAGCGAGGCCCTGGGAGGATTGGTTGCCGAGTCCGCGCAGGTCGATGCCGACGTCTTCGAGGAAGCTGTCTTCGACTTTGAGGAAGCGCGCTTCGACGTCGATCTGGATGCCGACGTGGCGGCGCAGCTCCTTGAGCAGATTCTCGACCGCTTGCTGCGTCTCATGATCGGCACGCACGTAGAGCACGCCCTGCTGCATGTTCATCGTGAACGGGCTGCCATCCCACTTGTCGGTCGCGATGGTCGCCTTGAGCAGGTCCTGCAGGCGACCCTCGTCGACCACGGACGGTTGGGTGTCTTCCTCGACCTCGGGGAAGAGCGGCTCGTCGTCCCCAGGCACGGGCAGACGCAGATTGGGGCCTGGCTTGCCTTGCACGGGCTGCACGAGGTCGGTGACCTTGTGCGGCTGTAGGTACAGGGTCCCGATGGCGTTGGCGGGGCTGACCAGGTGCACGAGTCCATCGCGCACGCGGTAGGCAACGCCGGTCTGGGACTGGATCGCCTTCAACGCGTCGGCGACCGAGCGCCGCGACAGGCGGAACTCGGACAACGTCGTCGTCTCGGCGGCCATCTCGCGCACTTCTTGCGTGACGAAGAACGTCACCCCGGTCACCTGGGCGTAGAAGTTCGCCCAGTCCTGCACGGTGGCGCTGCTGGGGAAGTTGTGCTCGAGGACTGTGTTCTCGAGCAGCTTGGTAACGGCCTGGTTCTCGGGCGAATCGAGGTCGGTGGGTTGGGCATAACCCGCGGGCTCGCGCTGGGAGACGACCGACCAACGAGCCGGGTCGAACAGCACGGTCTCCGTCTGCGGCACGGCGCTGTGCTGCAGTTCGAGGAATGTCTTCGTCCATTCAGTGCGGAAGTGCTCACGGCTCTGGTCGAACGCGGTGTTGTGGCGAGCGCGGTCGGCCAAGTCGCGAAGGGCCTGTGCAGTAGGGTTGCTCGGGTCCAGCATCAATGACTGGTCGACGAGGCTCAAGGTCTGTGAATAATCGCCCGACTGGAACTTGACGTTCGCGGCCTCGAGCAGACGCTCGACCTTGAGTTCCTTGGCGATCTCCTGGTCCCGCGCCATGCGGTTCAGCTCGGACTCGGAAGCCTGCTTGGCGCGCTGGAACGCGTCTTGTTCGGCCTGCCGCTTGCCCTCTTGTGCCTCGGCCAGCAACTGCTCTGCTTGCTTGCGCAGCGGTTCGTTGGCTTGCACGTATGCCGAGAATCGCAGAGCGGTCACGGCGCGTTCGAAGCTGTCGATGGCGCGGCCGAAGTTGCCTTGCTCCATGTGGGCGCGGCCAATGGTCAGGTCGTTTTCGACCAGCGTGCGCTCGCGCTCCTGCCGGATGCGGTCCCCGACGATGGTATCGTTGAAGGCGTTCTGCAGCGGCACATTGCTGTCACCTATAACGAGGTTGCAGCGCTGCAGGATGTCGCGCGCCTCGGCGTTGTCGTTGTCCAGCTCCAAGGCCAGGGCGGCCTCGTTGCGCGCATCCTCGAACAGGCGCTGTTCCAGCGACCGACGCGCATTCTCGACGGCCTTGCGCACCAGCGCGGCTCGATCGCGGACCGGGTCCTGGCCCTGGGGCGCGCCTTTGGGGTTCCCGCGCGCGGCAGGATTCGAGGTGTTGCTGGAAGCACCGCTGGTTTGGGGCGTGCTGGTAAGGGGCGTGCCTTCGGTGCCACCGTTGCCACTACCACTGTTGACAGCGGTGTTGACGTCGACGAAGTCCGAAGGAGTGCCCGAACAGGCGGCCAAAGCGAGCAGGGACGATGCACAGAGGCCGCGCAAGCGCAGGGTCTGAACCTTG
>JBDSBS010000403.1:0-2724 GCA_039921435.1 Planctomycetota bacterium
CAGGCCCACCACCGCCGCCGGTACGCAGTACTGCTCCCCTGCCCAGCCTGCAACAAACCTCCCACCGCGCACCTCCCCGCGCAGCTCCAGCCCACGCAGAGCCCGCAGCAACAACCGCCACGGCACCGGGAACTTCTCGGCCAGCAGCAGCGAGTGGCTGACGACGCCGAACTGCTGCAGCACAGCGCGCGCACACAGCTCGATCGCCGGCTCGCTGGCGCGTGTGCCCGCGGCTGGCAGCGGTAGCAGACTCCAGCGCCCGACGGCATAGAGCGGGAAGCGCCGCTTGCTCGGGGCGACCGCGAGCTGGCGCATCGCGGCGAACGAGTCGCACGTCGCGAGCCCGAGGCCGACGAGTTCGCCGAGCCCGTCCTCGAGCTGGCTTGGCAGCAACTTGCCGAGTGCCTGCAGGTCGGTCGGGAAGCAGGCCCCGCGTTGTTGCAGCAGGTCGTAGAGCGTGCGCGCGGCACCACCGAGCTCGTCGGGTGCGGCCCGATCGAGCGGCAGCTCGAGCCACAGCGCCAGGTCCTTTCGCTCCACGAGCGAGAGCGGCGCTTTGCCGAGCGGCCCGCGCCACGGCGACCAGAGCCGCAGCCAGACGAACTCACCGCACAGCGTCGCCTGATCGAGCCACTCGCGCTGGTAGCTCTGCATGCGTGCGGGCAGCACTTCGTGCTCCCACTCGTTCACTGGAACGGCGCTGCCGGCGAGTTGGCGCAGCACTTCGCCGAGACCGTGCGGCCCCGCGCGGCGCGTGCCTTCGGTCGCTTGCTGCCACTGCTGCACGAACTGCTCGTAGTCGGCCTGGCTCACGGGCTCGACTGCGGCGCGCAGCCGCTCGATCATCGCCCGTCGCACGCGAGCGAGCAGCCGGCGGTGCGCCCACAGTTCGCGGCCAGAGCAACGAGCTCGCATCGCGGTGCCCTCGGCTTCGAGCGCGCGCAAGACCTCGGCGTCATCGAACGCGAGCTCGTCACACCACACGGGCAGAACGGCTTCGAGCCGACCGCGCCACGCGGCGAGCGGTTCGCGGCTAGCTTCGGCGGCAAACCAGCGCTCGCCGTCTCGCTGCGCGCGGCCGTCGCCGGCCAAGGTCGCGAGCCATGGCTGCCACTCCGGTGCGACCTCTTTGTGTTCGAGCCAGCCCATCCAGCCCAGCGCTTCGTGCAGTTCCTCGGCCGAACGCGGCTCGGGCCAGCACTCCTGCCGCACCTGTTGCATGGCGGCCGGATCCAACTCGCTGTCGCTCTCGTGACCGCGCCAACTGGCGCCGCGCTGGGAGCGCGCGACGGCCTGCGTGCGCCGTTCTTCGAGCGGTGCGTCGTCGAGGAACGCGTACGGCATCGCATGCAGGATGCTGTCGGCAAACGGCGATGGTCCATTGCGGTCGACTTCGAGCCGCGCGATCGTGCCGTTGTGCAGGCGTTCGAGCAGTACGAGCAGCGCGTCGAGGTCCATCGCCTCGTGCAGCGCGTCGTGCACGGTTTGGCCGACCACAGGGTGATCGAGCGGCACCGGGATCGGTCCCGGCGGCAGTGTCTCGGGACACGCCTGAGCCTGCGGGAACGCGGCCGCGAGCGCGTCGTCGGCGCGGAAACGCAGAAGCGGTGCCGGCACCTTCTTGCCCGAGCGGAAGCGTTCGACGAGCAGCGAGCGCGCCGCGTTCCATCGCCAGCGCGCCTGGAACATCGGTGCCGGCAGCATCGCCTGGATGAGCACCTCGCGCACCGTGTTCGGATGCAGGTAGTCCCAGACGTCGGCGAGTGCAAAGCTGTGCATGGGGCCCAACGAAATGAGCAGAGCCTCTTCGTTGGCGGCCGCCTGCAGTTCGTAGCCGAAGCCTGTGCAGAAGCGCTTGCGCAGCGCGAGCCCGAACGCGCGGTTGAGTCGGCTGCCGAATGGACTGTGCAGCACGAGTTGCTGGCCCCCCGTCTCGTCGAAGAAGCGTTCGAGCACGAGTTGGTCACGCGTCGGCATGACGCCGAGCGCGTCGGCGCCGCTCTGCAGGTAATCGGCGAGTTGTTCGGCAGCGGCCTCGCCCAGGCCGCATTCGCGCTGCAACCACGCCGGATCGGTGCCGTGTGTGCGCACCGTCGACACCGCAGCGGAGAGTTCGTCGGAACGCGACGGGCCCTCGGCAACCCAGAACGGCAGGCTCGGTGGCACGCCGCGGGCGTCGGCGACGCGCAGTTGGCCGCTGCCGATGCGGCGGATCTGCCAGCTCGTGGTGCCGAGCTGGAACACGTCGCCGACCGACGACTCGATGGCGAAGTCCTCGTGCACGCTGCCGACGGGCGTGTCGTCGTGGTCCAGCACCACCTGCCAGTCGGCGACGTCGGGGATCGCGCCGCCGCAGGTGACGGCGGTGAGGCGCGCGCGGCGCGTGGCGCGCACGGTGCCGTGGATCGAGTCGCGGTGCAACAAGGCAGCGCGTCCGCCAGCGTGCATCGCCAGCACGGCGTCGAACCGTTCGCGCGGCAGGGTGCGGAACGACCACGAGCGCGTCACGAGTTCGAACAGTTCCTGCTCGGCGAACGTGTCATCGCAGCACGCGGCGACGATCTGCTGAGCCAGAATGTCGAGCGGGTGCAGCGGCTGGCTCGTGCGGTCGAGGTCGCCGTGCCGCACGGCGTGCAGCATCGCCGTGCAGGCGACCAGTTCGTCGCGCGTCAGCGGAAACAGGCGTCCCTTGGGCAACCTGCCGATGCCGTGCCCGGCGCGGCC
>JBDSBS010000404.1:0-4582 GCA_039921435.1 Planctomycetota bacterium
CCACGTCTACAAGCGTCTCGCAGCCCGCTTTCCGGACCTGTCCTTGATGATCGCGTTGTGGCACGCGAACAAGCCTCTGGAAGAATCGCGGGCCCGCATGGACTGCGCCGACAACGTCCCCATCGTGAGAACCGTGAAGGACGCACTCTCGGCGATCGAGCGCATCGCTCGGACTGTTTCGGGGCGCGACGCCGGCGCCCTGCCCGGTCCTGGCGAGGCACGCCCGGCGCCGCAGGCCTGACCGTTTCCGCGCGCGCGACTCCGGCTCAGAGAGTGAGAAACAATCGGTTTCGAACTCTCTGCATGGCCGCGGAGGCGGCCATAGAGAGCAATCTGAGAGCCTGTATCATCATTTCCTCTCAGGCTCTCAGCGCTCTCGCCCGGCACCCAGCGGCCGCTTCTCGGGACTCTTCTCCAGATGTCCAGATGCGGCGACAGACGCTTGATGAAGCCCACCACCAACTCGGCTGCGCGATCCTCGCGACTGCCGAACCGCGTGATGATCGAGACGTGGGCGCGCTTCTCGATCTCTTGGACCTCGGGTGACAGGCAGTAGCTGACGATTGCGCAGGCCGGCGCCGGACCAGAACAGTGGGCGACACAAGCTCGGACCTGGCTCGCCGTAGGCGGGGCGCCCCATCACCGCCGTGGCCGCCGCCGCGCCCCACCACGCACCGGCGTCTTCGGTGTGCGACCTGCCGGTCGCTCCGAGTCGAGTGCGACCCGCAGCATCGTCGTGTACGAAGCGAACCGACTCGCCGCGATCTCGCCCTTCGCCACCGCGGCGCGCACCGCGCAGTCCTGCTCGTTGTCGTGCAAGCAGCTCCGGTACTCACACGACGGCAATCGCGCCTTGATCTCCGCGAACAAGAACTGCAGCTCCTGCGAGCCCACGCTGAACAGATGGAAGTTGCGCACGCCGGGCGTGTCGAGCACGTGGCCGCCGCCCGGCAGCGGCAGCAACTCGGTGTGCGTCGTCGTGTGGCGACCCTGCTGAATGTGGTTGAGTGCGCCCGTGCGCAGCCTCAGGTCGGGCAGCACCGTGTTGAGCAAGGTCGACTTGCCAGCGCCCGAGAGTCCGATCACCACCGAGCGGTTCTCATGCAGCAGCAGCTCGACTTCGCGCAGCGTCGCGGTGGTCTCGTGCCCAACCGCCGTCGACGTCGCGATCACACGCACTCCCGACGGCGCGTACACCGCCGCCCACTTCGCCGCCGCCGCCTCGTCGAGGTCGACCTTGGTCAGCACTAGCACAGCCGGGATCTGCTCGCGCGCTGCCGCGGCCAGCACGCCGTCGACGAGTTCGGGTTGGAACGGCGGCTGGGCGACGCTGGCGACGGCGAGTACCCGAGTGATGTTCGCGGCGAGCACCTGGGCTTGCTCTTCGCCTTCGCTCGCGGACCGACGGTGCAACTGCGAGGTGCGCGGCAAGACGACATCGATCGCCTTGCCGGTCTCGTCGAGCACGACCCGGTCGCCGACGGCGAGAGGCCGCCTCTCGTGCGTCTTGGTCTCGAACAGCTTGCCCGCCAGCGGCAGTTGCAAACGCTCGCCATTCACCTCGACGTGGCAGACTTTCGCGTCGACGCGTAGAACGAGACCTTGCAACGATGGCTGTGGCATACGGAACGGTAGCGGTGGGTAGGTTGGCGCCGAGCCCGACCGGGGCTCTCCATCTCGGCAACGCCCGCACGTTCTTGCTGGCCTGGCTGTCGATTCGGTCGCGAGGGGGAACTCTACCGCTGCGCATCGAAGACATCGATGGCCCGCGCGTGAAGTCGGACGCGCTGGAGCAAACCCTCGAGGACCTGAACTGGCTCGGCCTGGACTGGGACGGGGAGCCCGTGCTGCAGAGCGAACGGTTGCCGCTCTACGCCGAAGCAGCTGCGCGGCTGGTTGCGCGTGGCCTCGCCTACCCCTGCGTCTGCACGCGGCGTGAGATCGAAGAGGCGGCCTCGGCGCCGCACGAAGGCAGCGACGACGGGCCGGTCTATCCGGGCACGTGCCGCGGGGGATACCCAGACCTGGCCGCGGCGCGCGCGGCGACCGACCGCGAGCCAGCACTGCGCTTTGCCGTCGACGCCGTCGCGGTGCCGTTCGTCGATGGGTTTGCCGGTGCGCAGGAGGGTCGCATCGCCGGTGACTTCGTCATCCAGAAGCGCGATGGTGGCCCGGCCTACCAGCTCGCCGTCGTCGTCGACGACGCCGCGCAGGCGGTCAGCGAAGTGGTGCGCGCCGATGATCTGCTGCCCAGTACGCCGCGGCAGCTGCTGCTCTACCAGGCGCTCGACTTGCGGCCGCCACACTTCGTGCACGTGCCGCTCGTCGTCGGCGGCGATGGCAAGCGCCTCGCCAAGCGCCACGGTGACACGTCGCTGCGTTTCCTGCGCGAACAAGGCGTGACCGCCGAGGCCGTGGTCGGTTTCTTGGCGGCGACGTGCAACCTCCGCCCCACAGGTCAGCTGTGCCGGCCCGCGGATCTGCTGCGCGACTTCGCTTGGGAACGGTTGCCGCGCGGTGCTGTGGTCGGTGATCAGCACGGTCTCGTGGCCGATTGACGTCTTGCGTCGAGTTCGCGCTACCGCCCGACGGTCTCGGGTCTCAGTCCCGGCGCAGGCAACTCTGCGACCAAGGCGCCAGTGAGTCGTGCGAGATCGCGTCGGGACTCGTCATCGAGACGTTCCCCGGCGGCGGCGAGACCCGCACTCCAGCAAGCGACCGCAAACGCGGCGCCGTTCGGCGGTGACCTGGCGGCTTGCTGCCGATCGACGAAGTGCAGCAACTGTTCGCGGAAGGCCGCGTGCCAGGCGCGGTGGTCGAACACACCATGACTCGTGCGTGCGGCAACGGCGGCTGCGCGCAGAGCCGCTGCCGCATTGCGCAGTTCGGTTGGTAGGGTCAACTCCTGTTGAGCCAGCTCGTCTTGCGTCGCCGCGCGGTTCGCGGCGCTCGCCTCCTGTCCGATAAACCACGGTCGCACCGCGAGGCCGATCGCAGTCGACGAAACGAGGAACGCAGAGGCGGCCATCGCCCAGAACCGCCGCCGCTGGCGCCGATGTGCGCGTTGTTCCTCTTGCGCCTGGTCGACGGCTCGCTGGCAGTGAGTCGCTACCGTTCGCCAGTGCTCTAGCAGGCGTACCACGCGGCCCGGCGCATCCAGACCGTGCTCGGTCGCGGTCGCCGAACCAGACAGACGATCCACAGTCGCGCGGGCGAGGCGCAGCCGTTCGCTCGGATCGACGGTGCCGTCGAGTTGGTGTTCGGCGAAGCTCGCTTGCTCGAGCGCGATCTGTGTTTCGACATCGCGCAAGTCTTGGCCGTAGAGCACACCGCGTTCTGCGGGCACGTGCATGGTCAGGAAGTGCAGGCAGTCGCGGCGCTCGGTGAGCACTTGCAAGCGCCCGGCGAAGGTGCTCGATGGATCGTCCTGCAGTGTGCCGTAGCGGGTCGTCAGCTCGACGTTGCGGCGCACGGCGGCTTCGACCTCCTGCTTGCGTCGCCGCACTTCGTCGAGGCGCTGCTGCAGGCGCGCGGCCTGGACCTTCTCTTGTTCGTCGGCGGGATTGAGGCCCGCCACAGCACGCTCCATGTCGAACAGACCCGTCGTCCAGTGGCCGCGGGCCACCGCATTCTCGGCCCCTTCGGCGAGGCGGTCGCGCGTCGCGCGCGCTTGCTCGAGACTTAGGCGCAGCGCTTCGATGCCGTCCTGCAGTTGGCTGCGCGGGTGTTCTTCGCGATCGACGAAGGCCTCGAGTACGCGGAAGGTGTCGAGTCGCCCCAATGCGAGTTGAAGGGGCCGCACGGGTACCGGCACGGCGCGCAGACGCTGTTGGGCCTCGCCGAGCAGTTCCCAGGCCTGGTCCGTGAGGTGTGCGAGCGCGTGAGTCAGCGCATCTAGGGCGGGATCGACCTGTGGCAGGTGGGGGAACTCCTCGGCCAGGTTGACCAGCGTGATCTGCAGGCTGCGCAGCCCGACCGCGCCAGCCGGCTGCTCGCCGCGCGTCGTGCGCTTGCACGCGGCGGCAGCGGCGTCGACGAAGGTCGCGAGCGGTCGCAGCGCGATGGCGTCCCATAGCGGTCCGACGCGCTCGACGTTGGGTTCGGCGCGCGCCACGCGATCGAGGTAGAAGCCGAGCCGGTGCAGTTGGTCGCGGCGGCGCGTGGCAGTGGGCGAAGAACCGCCGTAGTGCGCGGCCATCTGCTCGATCGCTCGCTCCGCCGCGCGCAGGTCGAGGCGCCGTTCGGCCGCCGTGATCGCCGTGTTCTCCGCCGCGAGTTCCTCGCGGGCTTCGGCGAGCTGCCGGGCCAGCAGTTGCACGAACGCGATCGGATCGCGGTGCAGTAGTCCCGCGCTGGCCGGCGAGTCCTCCAGGGGGATGTTGCATCCGCCGGGCAGGGTCAGCGCCACCTTGGCGAGTTGCTCGAGCGCGTGCAGCCATTCTGCGGCCGCTTCGAACTCCTCGGCCCTGCCGAGGTTGGTGACGTGGTGCGCGGCAGAGGCCAGCAGTCGCCCCGCCGTCCGGGCCAAGTCGCGGCGCCAGCGCAGCGCCTTGCCGTGGCGCGGGAAGCGCCGCAGGACCCG
>JBDSBS010000405.1:0-3131 GCA_039921435.1 Planctomycetota bacterium
CTGCTCGAGCCCGCCGAGATCCTCGACGACCGCGGGGTGCAGGTAGCGCAGTACGGTGTCGACGTCGCCGCGGTAGACGGCGCGCAGGCAATGGTCGACGTCGCGCTGCACCTGCTCGGCGGACACCGCCGCACCGGTACCTGGTGTGCTGCAGGCCGCGACCAGCAACAACGAGACGAGAAGGACCGGGAGGACGTGCATCGTGGAGTCCGTCCGCGTTGGTGCGGAACGGGCGGAAGAGTGGCGGTGGGAGAGGGATTCGAACCCCCGGAGCCCGTGAAGGCTCAGCGGTTTTCAAAACCGCCGCATTCGGCCACTCTGCCATCCCACCGCGGGGCCGGCTGCCGTGCCGGTGCGCACGCTAGCGCGGCCAGGCGGTGAGCGCCACGGCCCATTCGAGCCGCCGAGCCGTGCAATATGGCGGTGCACCCGCGCCCGCTACCCGGTCGCCTGTGCATCGAACACTTCGCGCGCGACGAGGATCGGCGCGCTCGTCTGCACGGCCAGTGCGATCGCGTCCGACGGCCGGCAGTCGACCGTGCGTTCGCTGCCCGCCGCGGCCGTGCCGGCGTCGCGAGGCATCAGCACGAGCATGGCATAGAACGTATCGTCGCGCAGCTCGTTGATGACGACGCGGTGCAGTCGGTAGCCGAGCGTCGACAGGACGCGCCCGACCAGGTCGTGCGTCAGCGGCCGAGGTGGCTCGAAGCCGTGCAGCTTGCGGTTGATCTCCTCGACTTCGTTGTAACCGATCACGATCGCAAAGCCGCGGTTGCCGTGCCGCTCGCGCAGGTGGATGTACTGCTGGTCACCCTTCTGGTGGATGACGACCCGGGCGAGTTCGACTTCGACGAGATCCATGGGATGGCCCTTCTTATAGCGCCTCGTGCAGGCTGTGCGAGCGCGCCGGCTGCGGGCACGGGGTGCTGCGCTATAAAGAACGCCAGTGTCCATAGCTCCCTCGCGCGTTCCCAATCCGGTCCTGGCCACCGCCTTGCGCAGCGGCCGCGTCGAGTCGTGGCACCGCGGCGCCGTTGCCGTCTACCACGCGGGAGAACCCATCTTGGCCATCGGCGACGTCGACGGGCCGATCTTCGCACGGTCGGCGGTCAAGCCGCTGCAAGCCTTGCCGTTCCTCGAACGCGGGCTGGCCGAACGCCTGCAGCTGCCGGCCGAAGAACTGGCCGTTATGTGCGCGAGCCACGACGGCACGCCCGTGCACACGGCGGCCGTGCGCTCGTTCCTGGCCCGCGGGGGGCTGCGCGAGGAGCAGCTCGGCTGCGGCCCACACGCGCCGTTCGACCAGGCGAGCCGACTCGAACTGCTGCGCACCGGGGAGAAGCCGAGCAAGGTGCACAACAACTGCAGCGGCAAGCACACGGGCTTCTTGCACCTGGCCCAGGCCTGCGGCGACGACCTGGCGGGCTACCTCGATCCCGGCTGCAAGAGCCAGCAGGAAGTGAACGCCGCGGTCGCGGCGATGGCCGACCTGCCGGGTCCCGTCGAGGTCGGGCTCGATGGCTGCGGCGCACCGACGTTCGTGCTGCCCTTGGCTGCGCTGGCAAAGGCGTTTTGCCGGCTGGCGAACCCGCAGGGACTCGGCGCCGTTCGAGCCGCCGCATGCCAGAGGATCCTCGATGCCGCGGGTCGGGCGCCCGCGTTGCTGGCTGGCGAACAGCGCTTCTGCACGGCCCTGCTGCGGGCGTGGCCTGGCCGCGTCTTCGCCAAGAACGGCGCCGAAGGCGTCTACGCAGTGGCACTGGCGCCCGATGCGCAGCGTCGTCGCTGGCCCGGGGCGCTTGGCATCGCCATCAAGATCGACGACGGCGCCGAGCGCGGCTACCAGCCCGTGATCGTCGACCTGCTGATTTGGCTGGGCGCGCTGTCGGCCGAGTTGCCGGCCGCCGCCGCCGCGTTCCATCACCTGGCCATCCACAACACCCAGCACAAGCTCGTCGGTTCGGTGCAGTGTGTCTTCCCATGGTCACTGCCATGAGGACGCGATTGGCCGCCGCTGCTTCGCCCGGCCCAGGAATGGCTGGCATAGGGAAGTCGATGCAGGTCGTACGCACGATCCCGCGCCTGCCGCCGCGAGCGCGTTCGGCGCACAAGGGTGACTTCGGCACCGTGCTCGTCGTCGCCGGCAGCGAAGGCATGCTCGGCGCCGCGGTGTTGTGTGCAACCGCCGCACTGCGCGGCGGCGCTGGCCTCGTGCGCACGTCCTTGCCGCGCGCACTGCAGCCGCTGCTGCCGCTGGCCGTGCCGTGTGCGACGACGTTGCCGCGCACGGAAACGGCGCTGCACGAAGCTGTGAACGCTGCGACTGCAGCCGTCGTTGGACCCGGCCTCGGTGCGACACTGGCCACCCGTTCGCTCGTGCGCGCTGTGCTGCGAACGAGCCGCGTGCCCGTCGTTCTCGATGCCGATGCACTGAACGTGCTGGCACCGCTGCGTGCTCCGCTCGTCTGCCGCGGCCCGATCGTGTTGACGCCGCACCCCGGCGAAGCCGCGCGCCTGCTCGGCTGTCAAGCGCTCGACGTGCAGGCTGATCGGCCCGCGGCCCTGCGCGCGCTGTGTCAGCGCAGCGGTGCCGTGGTCGTGCTCAAGGGTGCTGGCACGCTCGTCGCCGACGGCGTGTCGTGCTTCACGAATCGCACGGGCAACCCGGGCATGGCGACCGGCGGTTCGGGCGACGTGCTCGCCGGCTTGCTCGCGGCACTGCTGGCGCAGGGCATGCAACCGTTCGCGGCGGCGTGTCTCGCGGTGCACGTGCACGGCAAGGCTGGCGACCTCGTGGCCGAACGCTACGGCGAACGGGGGCTCGTTGCTTCGGACTTGCCGCTGGCCATCGCCGAGGTGATGTCGTGAACGGTCGCTCGGTCCTGTTCGCGCTGCAGGTGGCCGCGTCGATCGTGTCGCAGGTGCCAATCGAGCAGCAGCGCGCTTCGATCCGCAATCCGGCAGCGCCTACCGAAGTGCGTTGTGCGCACCTCGCCAACTTGCAGGACGCTGGCCAACTCGACGTCGCCACCGTGTTGGCGGCGCTGCGCGATGCCGACGAGACGCTCGCGAGCATGGCGGCGGCGATCGTGCGCCACGAGTGGGTCGTGCTCCCACAGGCCTTGTTCGAC
>JBDSBS010000406.1:0-6054 GCA_039921435.1 Planctomycetota bacterium
GTGGGTCGACCCAGCCCTGCTGTTGTCGATCTCGTCGGCGCTGTCGCCGTGGCTGCGCGACGAAGTGCCGATCCTCGACGAAGCAAGAAGTCGCCAGCTGCGCGATGGCCTTGCCAGCGTGCCGTGGGTGCGCGAGGCCTCGATCGAACGCGTGTTTCCCGATCGGTTCAAACTGCACCTCGACCTGCGGCGGCCTGTGCTCGCCGTGCGCGATGCCGAAGGCGCGCCACTCTGCCTCGTCGACCGGGACGCCGTTGCGTTGCCGTGGGTCGACACACCGTTGCCGGTGACCGTGCTGCACCGTGAAGGCGGTGCGCCGTCGATGGCCGTCGAACTCGGCCAACCGGTCGCGGAAGGGCGCGTGCGCGCGGCCGCCGGGATCGCGGTCGAGTGGCGCGACGAGCTCTTGCCGCTCGTTCCCGAGTGTCCCGCCTTGCTCGAAGTCGACGCGACGAATCTCGGCGAGCGGTGGCTGCGTGGGCCGAGCTATCCCGAGGTGCGCGTCAAGCTGCGGCGATCGGACGGGGCGGGCGTCGTGTTCGCCTATGGCCGGCCGCTCGACAGTCCGATGCCGCGTGTGCCCGTGCGCACCAAGGCGACTGTGCTCGGTCAGATTCTGCGTCAGCACCCGGGCTTGCAGGGCCTCGTTGCCGGCGATCTGCGTCTGTCGCGTCGGTGGGCAGACTACCTGCAGCCGCGTGCGAGTGGCGTGCGCGACCCGAACGGGCCTTGGAGCGAACTGTTCGCGCCGCGCGACCGCTGAAGCAGCGCGAGCGCAATCGTTTCGTCGAGCCGTTCATCTGCTGCAGGCCCGGAGTGCATCGCGCAGCAGACCGTGTAGGTCGAAGCCGCTGTTCTTCGTGCAGCCGAGCCGCACGACGACGAGGTCCTGACTCGGAAACACGACGCAGTACTGCCCTTCGTGGCCGTCCATGTGCAGCAGGTCCGCCGGCAGATCGGTCCATGCGCGCTCGCGCGGCCCATCGCCATCGGGATCGGCGTTGAGCCAGATGTGGCTGCCAAAGCGGCCCGAACTGGCCGGTGCTGGTCGTGCCGAGCGCGCGACCCAGCCCGCAGGCAAGATGCGCCGCCCGTCGAACTGGCCATCGTGTGCGTAGAGCATGCCAAAGCGCGCCCAGTCGCGCGCGGTCGCGAAGCCGTACGAGCTGCCGACGAACGTGCCGCTCGGGTCCGTCTCGATCAGAGCGCTGCGCATGCCGAGCGGCGCGAACAGTGCCGTGCGCGGGAAGGTCCAGTACTCGAGGTCGCTGGCGAACGTGCCGCGCAGCACCCGGCAGATGAGGTTGGTGCTGCCGCTCGCGTATTGGTACTCACGGCCGCGCGCCGCAGCGGCGGGGCTAGTCGCATAGACACTTGCGTGGTCGCTCGAGCGGAACAGCATGCGTAGGGAGTCGCTGCCGGCGTCGGCGTAGTCCTCGTTCCACGGTAGGCCCGCACTCATCGTCAGCAGGTCGATGAGGTGTAGCGGCAGGCGTTCGCCGTCGGTCGACTTCCATTCGGGAATGCGCAGCGCCTCGTCGAGGTCGAGCTTGCCTTGTTCGATGCGGATGCCGACGAGTGCGTTGACGATCGTCTTGGTCATCGACCAGCCCGGCAGCGGCATGCGTGCGTCGTAGCCCGTGGCGTAACGTTCGGCGACGAGGCGGCCCTTGTGCACGACGACGATGGCGCGCGTGCCGATGCGCGGGCCCGCCGCCTTCTCGACGAACGCGGTGTCGACGGCGGCGTGCAAGGCGTCGAGATCGACACCGGCCGGTGGGTCCGTGGACAAGCGATCACCGAGGGGAAAGTCGACCGTGGCCGGATCGGGCGGTAGGTCGGCGAGCCCCGGGGCGCCGCGCTTGCGCAGGTCCGCTGCTGTAGCATCGGACCGCACGAGCGTGCAGCCGAGGTTGCGCGTCGCGATGGCCGTGGCCTTCGCCTGGCCGATGCGGCAGGTAACGGAGCGCCCTACGCGGTCGACGTCGAAGCGCAGCAGCGGTGCGACCAGGGCTTCGATGGGGCGCGTTGGCGCCAGTTCTTCCGCGAGAACGGACTCGAGCGAACGGCCGCTGACGAACAGGGCCGAAGCGGCGATCTTCGCGGCGTAAGCGGCTGCCACTTCGGCGAGTTCTGGGCTGGGCTGGGCCTGGCAGGGAGAAAGGGGCGGCAACGCACCGAGCACCGCGACGACGACGACGGGACGCATGTGGGGATGTTAGGGGCTTGCGGGGCGGCTTGCGATGCACTCTCGTTTCGGCGTGCAGAGGACCTTCGCTCGCTGCATCACCGCGTTGCTGGCGGTTGTCGCTTCGGCACAGGTGCCATCGGCCGCTCGGTCGCTCAGGCCGCCGCGCGTGCTCGTGCTCGCGCACGGCGCCAGCGAGCCGCAGAACGAGCGCTGGGCGTTGGCTCGCAACGACGCCGAACTGCAGGCTGTGCTGGTGCGCTGGCAGATCGAAGTGAAGCTGCCCGCGGTCGACTACACGACCGGTGCTGTGGTACTCGTCAGCTACGGTCGCGGCCGCGGCGGCCAGCCCACGGTGTCGTCGTGGTGCTGGGGCGAAGACCCTTCGATGCAGCTCGTGCGCCTGGCCGGGGACCCGACGGCGTCGGTCGAGCGAGGCCGATGGGCTGCGCTGCAGCTGCCGCACAGCTTCCAGCCATGGCGCGGCAACATCCGGTTCGAGACGGACGCGCCAGGTGAGAAGGTCGGCGTCGCGTGGCGCAGTGTGTGCATGCCGTGCCATGTCAGCGGCGCCGAACACCTCGGTTTCCTGCCGCTGCGAAGTCAGCCGATCGCGTGCTTTCAGGACGACTCGTCGTGGCGCTCGTTCTGTCGCCGCGAGCTGGCGGACGATGTGGTGGTGCCCGACTGCGACTTCGCCACGCACGTGTTGGTCACTGCTCCGATTCGACGCAAGTTCGGCACGGGTGTGCTGACCGGTGCCTTCCGCACGATGCTGCGCGTGGTCGAACCGGCGGGCAAGGAGTCAGCGCGCAGCGTGGCCGTGATCGCGGTGCCGCGCTGTTCGGGCGAACTCGTGGTCGAAGCAACGGATCCCGACGACTCGACGCGACACCGCATCGTGGCGCGTTTCGTCGTCACGGATCCATCATCGGCGGTGCTGCTGCGGCGGTTCGAGTGCGTGCTAGAGGCGCGCGAGGAGCTGCTGTGCGCACGCGCGACGACGCAGTCGCAGTGGCAGGTGCTGCGCAAGAAGGTGGGGGGTGCTGTGGCCGCGATGACGAATGACTGGTGCGACTTCTCGCTCGACACGGTGGTGGTCTTGGCGACCGATGCGGTTGCGGTACGGTCGGACTTTGGGTTGTCCGTGAGCGAAGAAGAAGGCGTCGACGTGCTGACGGTGAAGCAGGTGGCGGCGGCCGCCGCGCAGCCGAGTTCGTTCGCGCTCGTGCTCAAAGTGCCGCGGCGCAAGGGCCAGCTGGCCGTGGTGCTGCGCCGCGAAGGGCTTGCGGCCTCACCTTCGGAAGCGACGGTGGGCGTGTTCCCCGGCTTCTGACAAGGTGCCAACGTGGCGACGGCGCAGATCCTGTCGCCGCTGCGCGCCGATGCGGGGCAGTACGCGGCGTATGCGAAGAACCTCGTCGAGCACGGCGTCTACTCGCTCGCGACGACGGGGGCGCCGTTGCCGGATTCGTTTCGCTCCCCGGGGTATCCGTTCGTGTTGGCTGCATGTCGCTGGCTCGGTGGGGATGGCGGCTGGATGTCGGTGGCGATCGCGCTTCAAGTCGGGCTGGGTTCGCTGACGGTGCTGCTCGCGTACCGACTGGCGCGCTCGCCCGTTCCTGCCGTTTGCGCCGTCGCTCGCGGCGGCGGCATTCTGTGCGTTGAGTCCGCATCTGGTCGTCATCAGCGGCTACGTGCTGACGGAGAACGTGACGGCGTTCGTCGTCGTGCTGGGTTTGTCGTTGTGCGTCGATGTGCGTTTGCGCTGGCGCTTCGTGTCAGCGGCCGCGGTGCTCGGCTTCGCGGTGTTCGCCGATCCGAGTCTCTACGGCTATCCCTATCGCGAAGACCCCGAACAGCCTGCGTTCGGCAGTTCGTGGGGCAGGCTACGCGAAGTGTTGAGCGCGCGTGTTGCCGCGGATCCGGCGCGCTACGTGTACTGGTATGCGATCCAGAAGCCGGTGGGGCTGTGGGGCGGGATCTCGTGCAAGGCCGCGACGTGCAGGTCTACGATGTCGCCAACTCGCCGTACGAACGTCAGGCGGTCGTCATGGGTACCCACTGGCTCATTCGCTGGCTGCATGTTCCGGTGATGTTGATGGCGGCGTTGGGTGCGTTCATGGTGTTGTTGCAACGTCAACCGCGATGGAACGGACTCCCGCAGACGCTTGGCCTCGTCGCGATCCTCGGGACCCTTGCCTAAGTTCCCGTGATCCCTGACCCGCGCTACCTGCAGCCGATCCGGCCCGTGCTGTTCGTGCTTGCTGCTGGCATGGTCACCGCTCTGTGGCATGCGGTGGCAGCGGCATCGCCCTGGGCAGAGGCGGCAGAGGCGCAGGGCGCGCGTACGAACGTGGCTTGATGCGGCAGCTCTCTCGTCGCATCGGGGAGCGCGTTTGCGGCCATGGAATCGCCGTTCGCTGCTGCGCCGGATCCGATCAGGGATCACGAGCCGAAATCGGCGTTGACCTGATTGGGCATAAACGTGGCGATGAGAATGCCCAGGCCTTTGATCACCTGCGCTTTTGGGCTGAGCGGCAGCCTGAGGTTCGTGAAGACACCCTCCAGGTCGGCCGGTTTGGGCAAGGTGGGTTGCCCGAAGCTGCTCCAGTAGCTGTCAGCTGGCAGCTGCAGGCAGGCAAAATAGACGCCGGCCGCTCGCACCATGACGGGCAAGGCGGCCCCCCATCTGACCGCGGCCCCGGCTGCGCTCATGGCCCGCAGCGCGAAGCCGGCGAAACACAAGATGTTCGCGGAGTCCGGCCCCCCGATGAGTGGTTCAGTCCGATCGTCCCGCAGCTCGCCGGCCGCGAACTTGTAGAACGCATCGGCCAGCTTGTCGCTGTCGAAGGCGGCGCCCGCGCCGAAGTGATCCATCAGCGGCAGCATGATGTCGACAATGGCATCCCTGTCCCCAAGCATCCCCGACCAGGTCGGCGCAGTGGCCAGAGATCGCGACTTGGCTGCCAGGCGGATCAGGCGCTTCTGGATCGTCTCGGTTTCGCGCGCCACGAGTGCGATGCGCGCTGGCGTCACGACGCTGCCAGGTGCGCCCAGCAAGTTCTCGTTCGTCGCCATGTCGAGCTCGGCGAAGAACATGAACGCTGCCTTGGATTCGTGGGTTGGGGCGAGTGCGCGCGCGCGGGCGAGGCGATTCAGGATCAGTTCGGCGGGGGAGGGTGCTGCCGCCAGAATCTCCCTCGCCTCGTCCTGCCCGACCATATCGAACTGCACGGGCTCAGTGGTTTCCGCCGCGGCTTTCTCAGCTGTTTCCGCAGGGGTTTCCGCAGCGGCATTCGCAGCGGTTCCCGCACCGGTCCACCGCCAGGACTTCAGGTACGGGATGGCTCCGGCATATGGGATCTCGAGCCGCAGATCCGACAGATCTCTTGCATTGGGCCATGACATCACGGCGCCGAAGTTGCGGACCAATGCCTCCAACTTGTGCTTCCGGCCGTCTCTCGCGCCGGCTTGCGCGCCCCGGAAGTCCAGTCTCGAGCGCGAGACGGAGAACTGCAGCAGGATGCCCTCGCTGTGCTGCGGCACCGGTCCGAAGTCGAAGTGCCAAACGGGTGGCTGTCGAGGTGATGTGCGAGTCATGGTTGGACGAATGTGATGCCGACCAGGAACTGCACGTCGACTTCCTGACGCAGCGCCGGATGCGTCTGTGCATTGTCGAACGTCATGACGTAGGTCGTTGTCCGCGTCGCCTGATTGACGCGTCCGATGGAACATAAGGCTCCGCTGCCACGCTGCCACGGCGGCCGTTCGCCTTGAGTTGGCATGTAATCTACCGCGAGCTGCCAGCCGCCCGTCCGCAGCTCGTCTACGTTGTCCCAGATCGTGCGGAGCGCCAGATAGAG
>JBDSBS010000407.1:0-4141 GCA_039921435.1 Planctomycetota bacterium
TTGTCGACGACCACGACCTCGATCTCGAGGTCCTGCGCCAACAGTGATGCGACGGCCGCCAACGTCGGCGCAGCGTCGCGGTAGTGCACGACGATCGCGGCGCACGCGATGCCCGTATGGGTCTCGCGCTGCTTGGCGGAGCTCAGACCGGTTGTGGTGGTCGACATGGCATGGCACTTGGCGCGCTCGTCGTCGTCACAGCTGCCGGAGGGAGGGGGCGCAGCGGCAGCGCAGCGCGCCGGCACAGACCTTTCGCGTGTCCCGCCAGCGTGCCCGACAGGTGCTTGACGACGCAGCGCAAGCACGCGAGCGGGCCCAGCCTGCCGCGCACCATCCACATGAAGAAGCGCGCCAGCTTCGGCACCTGCAGCAGCCCCGCGCACAGCAGTGCCCGCACGGCTCCGGCATGCTTGAACCCGAAGTAGACGTTGTCGCGCGCGACGGTGAACCAGGCGCGATCCTGCAGGTTGCGACGGAACGGTCCCGGCGACGACTCGTGGTTGACAGCGGCGTGCGGTCGATAGCACATGGCGTTGGCCGAACGGCCCGCGGCGGCGAAGAGACGGCAGCACATGTCCATGTCGTCGGGTTGGTAGACCAGGTTCTCGTCGAAGCCGCCGCACGCGAACAGGGCGCGACGCGAGATGGCGAGGTTGCAGCCCGAGAACGTGGGGGACATGCCTCTGGGCGTGGGCGCGGATCCCTTCACGGGCACGATGCGGCCGAGGGGCGACGCGGCCAATCGTTCGCATTGCAGCGATCCATCGCCGCGAAACACGGGGCCACTCGCGGCGACGACGCGTGCGTCGTCGAAGGCCGCGATCAGCTCGCGCAGCCAACCCGGGCGCGGCCACGCGTCGTCGTCGAGGTAGACGAGCACGTCGCCGTTGGCCTTCTGCGCGCCGAGATTGCGTTGTCGGCCGATGTGGCGCGCTGCGGCCACGTGCACCGCGACCCACGGATACTCCTCTCGAACCATCGCCATCGATAGGCCGTCGTGAGGCGCGTGCACCGTGAGCACTTCGACCGACAGTGTCTGTTCCTTGTCCACGTGCGTGCGCAACTCGCCGAGGCATCGGCGCAAGTCGCCGCAGCGGTCGGCGGTCACGATCACGATGGAGACTCTCGGCTGATCCACTCGGATACCTTGCCTTCAGGTCATCGTCTTGCGGACGATCATCATGCTGTCGACGTACCTAGGCTCGCTCCACTGCGGGTCTCGGCGCAAGATCTCGTCGACGACGCGGCGCGGTCCGTCGTGCACGGCGTGCACGACGTCGTGCATCGCGAGGAAGCCGCCCGGCCGGATCTTCGGCGCCCAGTCGGTGAAGTCGCGATGCACCGCTTCGAAGCTGTGGTCGCCGTCGAGGAAGAGCAGGTCGATCGTGCCCTTCCACGTGGTGACATGTTGGTGGCTCATGCCCTGCTGCACATCGACGATCTCGCGCACGCCGGCGGCGCGCAGGTTGTGCTCGAAGATGCTGCGCAGGGGGCCCGGGAGGCCGTTGGCGCGACTGCTGTAATCGGCGGTGCTCTGCTGGTCGCCCGAGGCGTCGAACGGATCGATGCAGCACAGTCGCGGCGCGTTCTTGCGCGCGAGCCCGCGCGCGATGCAGACGCTGCTCTTGCCTTGCCAGCAACCGATCTCGACGGCGAGTGGGTGTTCGTGCGGCAATGACCGGGCGAGTTCGAACAAGCTGATCGCTTCGTCGACTGTGAGCCAGCCGTCGATCGACGCGTAGGGCAGGATCGGCGCGTAGCGCAGCCCGCGCAGCAGCAGCTGGGCTCGCGTGCCGAGCCGCCATGGCTTCTTGGTCCGCATCGCCGGTCCTATCGGCGCCTTCCGGCTGGCGGTTGAGGGGAGGCGCGCATCGCAGGCGAGGCTCGCGGTCAGGAACGGAAGCCGCTGGCCGAGACCAGGCCGTCGCCGATCTGACGCAGGCGACCGCGCAGTTCGATGAACCACAGGCCGAAGCCGAACGCGAGGCCCCCCGCTAGCAATTGCATGGGCAGCAACAGCGCGCCGTCGCAACACGCCCGCGGCAGTGCGGCGAAGAGCCCCGTCGCCGCTGTCACCGCGACGACGCCGGTCAGGCGAGCGGGCGCTGCAGTTTGGCTGCCTCGATGCGCCGAACGCCATCCGGCCAGCGCATAGACTGCATGCGCAAGTGCTGCGCATGCCGCCGCCAGCCGTGCGTTCTGCGACGCATGTGCAGATGCGAACCAGGCCGCGCTGCCGCCGAGCAAGCACGCGTGCATCACAGCGGGCCACAGCATGGACCGCGCGTAGGCGGCATCGCGGCGCGACGCGAGCAGCGCGTGACTGCACTGCCAGCCGATGTGCTGCAGGCAACCGGCGAACAGCAGCAGCACGAGGGCAGGCCCCGCGGCTGTGAACTCCGGTCCGCTGAGGCCACACAGCGGTCCGGCGACCGCTACACCACCGGCGCACATGGGCAGCGTCGCCAGCAACGTCGCGCGCCAGGCCGTGCCGAACGTTCGGCTCGGGTCGCCGACGGAACTGGCGTGCAGCATGTGTGGCAGCAGCAGCCGCGCGAGCTGCGCCGAAGGCAGCAGGGCGGCGGTGGCGAAGCGCGCGGCCACGGCATACAGGCCTGCTGTGCCATCGCCAAAGCACGCCGCGACGAGCCAGACGTCGCCGGTGGCCATGGCTTCGTGGGCCGAGTGCGCCAGCGCAATGCCAATGCGGTCACCGAGGCGGGGTAGCACGAGTTCTCGCTGCGCAAGGGCCGGCTGTGCGCGATCCGGTTCATTGCCCGGCAGGCGCGCGATGGCCGCTACCGCACCGATTGCATAGAGACAGCGGCTGCCGAGCGCGATTGCCGCGAGAACGGTGAGGTCGGAGCCGCCAGCGGCGAGCCACAAAAGCACGAACACCAGTTGTCCCGCCGCGGCGCCGACCTCCAGCGCGACCTCTGCGCGTGTCCGACCCGCGGCATCGAGCAGGTTCTTGAGGTCGAACGCACTTGGCAGCACCTGCAAGGCGCACACGGTCCAGAACCAGGGGTCGGCCGCGGTGGTCCATGCCAGCCCTGTCGCGGCCGCGGCGAGTGCTGTGCCGACGCCCAGGCGCATGCGCACCGCGGTCAGCACCAGTTGCCGCGCGCCAGCAGGATTGCGAGCGACGGCGCGCGCCAGCAGGTTGCGTACGCCAGCGCTGGCGAGCACGCCGAGCAGCCCGGCGAGGGCGAGGCCCTGCGCATAGAGTCCGAGTCGGTCGACTCCGAGCGCGCGCCCGATGCAGACGAACGCGGCCAGCTGCAGCAGTCGCTGCCCGACCACGCCGAGCCCGAGGCAGATCAGCGTGCTGCGAACGGCGTGCTTCACGGCCATGACATCGACCGTTCCCGCCGTGCGGGTGGAGCACAGTGGCTGCGGTTATCCGCCGCGCGGCTCGGCAGCTAGCGGCCAGGCAGGACCCCGGCGGTAACGCAGCAGGAGGCCAGTGGGACTGCGCTCGGCGAGGCGCGTTTCGATCGCCTGCACGAACCCGGCCAGGCCATTGTGGTCCGGGTGCGAAGCCGAACACCAGAGGTGGCCGTAACCAAACAGCCAGGACAGGAATCGCTGGCGCAGAGTCGCGTGGTCTTCGGCGAGGGCCAGTGGCAGCGCGTCGGGCAGGCCAGCCGTCGGGACCTGCGACGTCACTCCGCGCAGGCCGTAGAGGGCGCGGCCCGTGTGGAGCACCGGCGTTCCCGCGAGAAGGGCGACGCTGGCGAGTGGGTGGTTGATCGTGATCGTTGCGACGGCCATGGCCGCCGCTTCGGGGGCCGCGGAAGCCGGAACGAAATGCAGTTTCTCGGTCGCCTGTAGCCCTGCGAGCTCCCGGCGCAGCAGCCCGCGCCACGGGGCGACGACGACCACCCGCAGGTGCGGATCGAGCCGCGCCGCGGTGGCAAGGCTCGCTTTGATGAGCTGCCCAGCGCTGGGTGGGCACACGGCATCGAGCGCCACCGTTGCATCGTCGGGGTCTTGTAGCAGCACGGTGACGAACGGCTCGCGCGGTAGATCGATTGGCAGCGTTGAAACGGCTGGGCGGGGCGGCAGCGCCTGCTGCCAGCCGAACAGCGCCGCATGTGCGCCAGGCAATCCACGCGCGGTCATCGCTGCCCACACATCG
>JBDSBS010000408.1:0-10011 GCA_039921435.1 Planctomycetota bacterium
CAGAGCTCACACGAAAAGCCCTGTCGTGCCCATTCAGCACGGATGGCTTCCTTGTCGGTCTTTGTCGGTTGCATCCAACACCTCCCTCGCCCCTGTTTGGCGCAACTGCGCCGGTGTGTGCCGCCCACGGCTGCGATTCCCATCCGGGTCACTGCTGCGGGTCTCTCGTGCGGTGTGCGCCCCTGCTGCTGCGGTAAGCCGAATGAGATCGCGGTGCGGGTGAAAAAGAAAGCAATCTCCCGCGATGTTCTCCGACTTGGGACCATTGTGACTGTCCCATTTGGATGGGTCCATTGAACTGGGTCCCCATCTGGTTGGGTCTGAGGAGCAGGCAGGCTGGTGTCGGCGGGTTGTTGCTGGTGGTGCGCCGACCGGCGATCTAGCATCGCGGCGTTCCTGTGTAACCGACGCATGCATTCCGCTCCCAGTCGGCCGCTTGGCGCAGGTTGCATTCTGAGCGGCCCTACCCGCCCAAGGCGGGCTCGGTCAGAGAAGAACAGTTGTTCTTTGGCAGTGCGTGCGCAATGCGCGGGTTCGACGCGCGGGCGGCGCGGTTGGTCGCGCTACCTCGACCGCTGCTCTTCGAGCGGAATGACCTGCCCCCAGGATCCTGAGTGCCGCAAGCGCGAGACGTGCCGACCAGCTCGCTGACTGGCCAACTGCACCTCGGGCTTTCGCCCCGGAACAGACCCCTCTGATTCGCGGTGCCATCTCGGCGTCCGAGTGCTCGCGGCGGGATCCTGGAGACAGGAGAAAGAGCCCCGCGGGAAGGCATGGTCCCCGCGGAACACAACTCAGACGGCCGCACCCCAGCAGCAGGTTCCGTTCGGCCCCGAAAATCCCATCGTCGCAGGGCCATCGTCGCCAGGCCATCATCGCCGGGCCATCACCGCCGGGCCATCACCGCGGCGGGCCCGCAGGGCGCAGAGAGAGCGTCTCGGCTACGGCAAGCAGAGCGGTGTCTTGGTGCCCTTCTGCGCCATCGTGCGAATGTGCTCATGCACCTGCATCGCCCGCCCGACACACTGGTCGCTGTTGTGGTACTCGTAGCGGCCAAAGCGCCCGAAAGTGATGTAGCCACTGTCGTCGAACCACTTGCGGACGCGCGTGATGCGCGCACCAAACTGCAGGTCCTGGTCGATGTAGGCAAACCGGTTGTCGCACCACTCGGCGAGCACGACGTGCTCCGGCCGCAGGATGCCAGCGCGCCCCAGAGCGCCGATCACGTCGCGCATCCAGGCGGCATCGGGCCGCAATTCGCCGCGATGGGTGACTTCGGCGAGGAACGACCCGTGGCCGGCCGGCGCGTTGTGCGGTGAGTAGTTGCTGAAGTAGGTGACCCGGTTGGTGGGGCCCTGGTCCGCGAACGGCAGGTAGATCCAGCTCAGCTTCGGCAGCGGCTCGTCGAGCTTGACGCCGATCATGAGGTTGACGAGCGAGATCGGGCGAAGGGCCCGGATGTCTGCCCGGATGGCTTCGGGGATCTCCGCGAACGCGGGTTCGATGAGCGGCAGCGGCACCGTGTTGACGACCAGGTCGAACGGTTCTCCGTCCACCGCAAACCCGTCGCCGCGGCGTTCGACGCGCTTCACTTCGACACCACACTGCAGGTCGAAGCCGCCGCCGTCGACGGTGCCACGGACCAAGGTCTCGAAGCCGCCGTGCTTGGGAAACCAGAACACCGACTGGTGGGTGTAGCCCTCCGTGTCGAGGCCGATCGCCGACTTCAGGATGTCCTCGATGGGCGCCTCGGGCACGCGTCCGGCCACCCAGTCACTTGCCATGTTGCGCAAGTCGCACTTCCAGATCTTCTCGTTGTACGGAACCATGAAGTGGCGCGCGAAGCCCTCGCCCATGCGCCACTGGATCCAATCGCCGAAGTTCTCGGGGCACGGCACGCCGGTGCGCCGCTGCACGAGTGCCTCGATGTAGCCCGCCATGCAGTCGACGATCGCCTGCTTGGTCAGGTGCCCGACACCGTTCTCGAACGGGTAGGGCACCCAGCGATCGTGCCAGCGGATCTTGGTGTTGCGCTCCGTGCGCACGGTGCCCGCCTCGCCGCCGCAGCGCTCGAGCTGCCAATCGAGCACGCGCTTGTTCTTGGAGAACAGGATGTGGCCGCCGGCCTCGTCGAACGTGAACTCGCCGATGCGGCGGCTGCGGCACAGGCCACCCGCCCGCTCCGTCTTTTCAAGCACGACCGCACGATGGCCATCGGCGGCCAGCATGCGAGCCAGGGCGACACCGGAGATGCCGCCTCCCAAGATGGCGATCTTCACGCAGAGGACTCCAACGGACGAGACACGAGGCGCAGAACTCTATACCGAGCCCGCTGCGGCGGACGAACGCCAAAGCGAGACGTCGCGGAATCGCCCAGCTGAATCGCATTGCTGAATCGCACTGCTGATATGCACTGCAGAATCGCACGCAGAATCGAACTGCGGAATCCACACTGGAATCCCCACTGGAATCCCCATTGGGCGGCGAGAAATCCGAGGCGCATCCGCCCATGATGCCGGCCCTTGCTTGCGAACGTGCCCAAGATCGAAGATCACGTCGAGCTACCGCGTGGGCAAGAGCGCCTCGCGGTAGCTTCGCTCGCGCTCGCCGCGTTCGCACTCAACCTCAATACGAACGTGCTCGGGGCCCTGCTGCCATTCGTGCGCGTCGAGATGGCGCTCGCCTCTGGCGATGCGAAGTACCTCGTCGCGGCGGCGGCGTTTGGTTCGGCGATCGGCGCGCTCGCGGTCGGCTGGCTAGCTGGTCGCCACGGCCGGCGCCCGGTGCTGGTCGCGGGCCTACTCGCGTTCGTCGTGTTGAGCCTGGGCCATCTGCTGACCACCTCGTTCTGGCCGTTCCTGTTGCTGCGCGCCTTGTCCGGCGTCGCAGTCGGGTTGGCCTACGCGGCGGCCTCGGCGCTCGTTGCCGACGTTTCGCCGTACGCGCGCCGCGGCGCCACCATGGGTCGCTTCAACGCCGGCATGTTCTTGGCCATTCCGATCGGCATGCCGCTGTCCGTGCTGCTGGCCAACGCCGGCTATTGGTCTGCCATCTTCGCCGCGCAGGCGCTGGTGGCAGCCCTCGGTTGTTGGTGGGCAATGCGCGCCGTGCCGGATTCGCGGCCGAACGAACCTGCCGCGACGACCATGATGGTGCTGAAGCCGCCTGCCGTGCGCGCCGTGCTGGTTGCGACGATGCTGCATGTCGGCTCGTTCTTCACGACCGTGCAACTGGCTACGACCTGGCTCGATGAGAGCGGGCGTGTCGCCAAGGAAGACCAGATGCTGCTGTGGATCGGTCTGGGCGCCGCCTCCGTGCTCGGCAGCGCACTTCTGGGCCGGCTCAGCGACCGCATGGGAAAGCGCAACTTCGTGCTGGTCACGTCCATCGTGCTCGTCGCCAGCTTTGTCGTGCTGGCGCGCGAACCAGGCGCTCTGGTGCTGTTGCTGGCCGGCGCCGTGCTCGCCGTCACGGCGGCCGCGCGCACGGGGCCGCTGCAGGCGCTGCTCTCCGGCCTCGTGCCCAGGCACCAACTCGGTGCCTTGATGGGCCTGCGCGGGTTCGTCATGCAGCTCGGCGTCTTCGCGTTCGCGCTCGCGGCCGCTCCGATCTCGTCAGAGTTGGGGTTCCGCGGGGTGCTCATGTTCGCGGCCGGCTGCCAGCTCATGTCGTACGTGGCGATCCGGTTCTGGGTCCGGGAGGCGGTGTGACTGCGACTCGGTTTGGCGCTGCGATGGCTGTGCTGCTGTCGGTCGTTGCCACCCAAGAGAAGGGCGCCGAGGTCGTGACCGTCAGCGTGCCAGCTGCATTCATCGAGACCGTGACGCCGAGCTTGGTGTCGTGGTTTGGCAAATCGGTCCACATCGAGGAGTTAACCGCGATCGGCAACGAAGCGCCGCCGGGACCGCGCGTCTTCCTCTTGTGCGACGAATGGATGTTGGCGCGCCTTGCCGCGGTGGGCGCGCTGGGCTGTGTGCCGCCGCTCGCCGCCGAGGGGGCGGGAGAGCCCGCGATGCCGATGTCGTTCGTGCTGCCTTTCCTCGGCGAGTATGCCCTGGCCGTCGCGGCGGAGTTGCAGAACGTGCCGCGCACGTGGGAGGAGCTTGCGCTGCATCCGGGGCTGCACGACCGGCTCGGCATCGTGGCGCCCGAAGTCGACGGTTCGCCGTGGTTGCTCGGCATGCGCGAGTGTGTGGACCGCGGCCAGGGCCAGACCGCGGGCCTGGCGCTCTGGACCTCGCTCGATGCCAGGGCGGGTCATCTCGCCGGTTCGTATGCGACGGTGCTCGATGATCTGGTGGCCGGTCGTTTGGTGGCGGCGGTGGGGCCGCGCGCGGCGTTGAGCAAGGCAGTCGGCGACAGTGGCGGGCGGCTGCGTTTCGCAAAGCTCGCGGGAGGAGGCATGGTGCGCTTTGGCTTGGCGATGACGCTCGGAGCCGGGGATGCGGTGCGCTCGGTGCTGGCGCGTCTCTGTGAATCCCCGAGTCTGCGCGCGCTCGCCGATGCGACCTCACTCGCCGAGGCTCCCTCCCGAGCGGCCGCCTTGCCAGCCGACATCGCTGTCGCGTGGTGGACTTCGTTCGAGCGCGACGTGCGTGGCCGCGGTCGTGCGACCGAGCAGCTCGCCGATTGGCTCGATGTCTCGTTCGGCGCGGTGTTCCTCGTCTGCCTGTGGTTCGTCTGGCGTTCTTGCCGAGAACCCGATGCAAAGCAGGCCGCCCCCTCATGAAGCGAAGGACCTCTGTCTCGATCTTGATCGCGCTCAGCGCACTCGCGAGCTGCACCACGTACTTCGACCAACACTCCGTCGGCGCCGAGAGCTACATGCTGGCGCAACGAACGGGCCCGAATGGTCTCTGCGAGAGCTACCACCTCGACATCCATTCTTCCGTCGGCGACGCGTCGCTGCGCATCGTCACCGAGTACGACAGCGAACGTGCGTTCTTGGGCTTCCAGCTCGTCGAGCTCGATCGGCAGCAGGCCGAACGTCGCGGCGTGCGACCGTTCAGCGGCATGCTCGTGCAAGGTGTCTACCCGCGCTCGAGCGCCCAGCAGGCTTCTGTGCTGGGCGGCGACGTGCTGCTGTCGCTCGATCAGCGAGAGATCGTGTACCTGAGCCAGCTTGCCCAGTTCGAGGCCACCCTGCGCAAAGACCAGGTGGTGTCGGCGAAGGTGCTGCGTGGCCAGAGCGAACTCGAGCTGACTCTCGCGACGAAGATGCTGAAGGAGAAGGTCTCCGACACCCAGGACGTGCCGCTCGACGCGCCGCCTGACAACCCGCGCGCCTATGCTGGCGTCGTGCTGCGTGGCATCCCGGCGGTCTGGTGCGAGAAGATCTCGGGCGAACGGCGCCAGGCAGTCGTGGTCACCAGCATCGAAGTCGGCTCACCGGCCTGGGTGGCCGGCGTGCGCGGCGGCGATGTGATCGACACGGTCGACGGCGAACCGGCCCCAACGGCGGCAGTGCTCTCGCGCCGCATCGCCGAAGGAGGCGCGTCCGGCCAGAGTATGGAGTGGGGAGTGCATCGCGGTCCCGAGCAAAGACACGAGGCCACCGTGCAGCTGCACGACTACAGCGGCGAGTCCAATATGTGGGTGCCCCTGATCTTCAAGCTCAGGAACGGCGTCTACGAGGACAGTTGGAGTGTCGGCCCGTTCGGCCTGCTGCTCAGCAACCGCCATCACTACGTCGCCGACCAGTCCACGCGCGACGTCGCGACCCGCAACGTGTTCAACGCCGTGCTCGGACTGTTCCACGTCGAGTCGGCGCCCGATCGAACCCACGTTCGGCTGCTGTGGATCATCCACTTCGACACGTGAGCCGAGCTCCTGCGGCCTTCAGCGTTGGCAGCCCGCACACCAGTACGTGCTGCGGCCGCCGTCGACGGTGCGCCGGACCGCGGTTCCGCAGCGGCCACACGGCTGGCCATCGCGCTCATAGACGGCGAGTTCTCGAGCGAAGAAGCCCGCCTCTTCGGCGACCCCGACGTAGTCTCGGAACGACGTGCCGCCCGCGGCGATGGCCGCGGTGAGCACGGCTCGCACGGCCGTGGCGAGGGCGTCGCATTCTCGCCGCGAGAGAGAACCCGCCGCACGCCTCGGTCGCACCCCGGCGCGCCAACACGACTCGCTCGCGTAGATGTTGCCGACGCCGACCACTACGCCGGCATCCATGAGCACCGTCTTGACGGCGGTCTTGCGCCCGCGCGTCCTGCGGTGCAGGAAGGTCCCGTCGAAGCCTTCTTGGAGCGGTTCGATGCCGAGGCCCGCGAGGCGCGGGTGCGTCGCCATGGCAGCGCGTTCGACGACATCGAGGGCACCGAAGCGGCGCGGGTCGACGAAGCGCACCAGCCGATCGCCAAAGTCCATGCGCCAATGTTCGTGCAGGCGGTAGTCGGGCCGAGCTGCTGCGGGCGAGACAGGCTCGACCAGGAAGCGGCCCGTCATGCCCAGGTGTACGAGCGCCACCGGCTCTCGATTGCCGTCGAAGTGCAGCAGCAGGTACTTCGATCGGCGCGCGACCGCAATGCAGCGACGGCCCACGAGGTCCTGCAGGGCGAGCTTTGGCATCGGCCATCGAAGGTCATCGCGCCGCAAGGTCACGGCGAGCAGGCGGCGCGCGAGCAAATGGGGCTCGGCGCCGGTGCGAACGGTTTCGACTTCGGGCAGCTCGGGCACGGTGCGCTGGTCTTCTACTCAACCTTTGGTTGCGGCCGCCGCCGCACTGAGAATCGGGTTAGCCAGAGCAGTTGCTGCGGTGCCCAGCGTCGTTCGTTAGCATGCCGCGCCGATCCACCGAAACCACGAACCTTGCGAATGCCATCCGAACCGCCCATCGAGGCCCTGCACCACATCGGCATCGCCGTTCGTTCCATCGCCGAGGCCCTGCCTCGCTGGACCGACGGCTTTGGCCTCGTCTTGAAGTCCATGGACGACGTGCCCGACGAGCAGGTGCGCGTCGCGGTGCTGATGGCCGGTACGACCCGCATCGAGCTCATCGAACCGATGACGCCCGACTCGCCGGTCGCCCAGTTCCTCGCGAAGCGCGGCCCTGGCATCCACCACTTGGCGTTCCAGGTCAGCGACTGCCAGAAGAAGCTCGACGCGATGGCGGCGGCGGGTGCGCCCGTGCTCAACAAGGTGCCCAACCGTGGTGCCCACGACTGCAAGGTCGCCTTCGTGCACCCCAAGCACCTTGGCGGTGTCTTGGCCGAACTCGTCGAAGATCCGCATCATGGGGATCCACATTCGGGCGATCGAGGGCTGGAGGATCGACACCATGTCTGATGCGATCAAGCGGTTGCAAGAACTGCGCGAGCGCTCGCTGCTCGGCGGCGGTCAGGATCGCATCGACGCCCAGCACAAGAAGGGCAAGCTGACGGCGCGCGAGCGCGTCGATCTGCTGCTCGACCCGGGCACGTTCATCGAGATCGACCGCTTCGTGACGCACCGGTGCCGCGACCTCGGCATGGACGCCGAGAAGAACCAGATCCTCGGCGACGGCGTGGTGACCGGCAGCGGCCGCATCGATGGCCGGCCCGTATATCTCTATGCGCAGGACTTCACGGTCTTCGGCGGCAGCTTGTCGGAGACCCACGCCGCCAAGATCTGCAAGGTCATGGACATGGCGGTCAAGATGGGTGTGCCGATGATCGGCCTGTCCGACTCGGGCGGCGCGCGCATTCAGGAAGGCGTCATGTCGCTCGCCGGCTACGCCGACATCTTCCTGCGCAACACGCTGGCCAGCGGCGTCGTGCCGCAGATCAGCGCGATCATGGGACCCTGTGCAGGCGGCGCGGTCTACTCGCCGGCGATCACGGACTTCATCCTCATGGTCGAGGGCACGAGCTTCATGCACATCACGGGGCCCGATGTCGTCAAGACCGTGACGCACGAAGACACGACGAGCGAAGAGCTCGGCGGCGCACGCGTGCACAGCGAAATCTCGGGCGTGTGCCACTTCACGGCACCCGACGATGCGACGAGCCTCGTGCAGCTGCGCGAGCTGATGTCGTACCTGCCGCTCAACAACGGCGAGGATCCGCCGTTCCGCGCGACCGACGACGACCCCAACCGCATGGACGAAGAGCTCGACTCGATCGTGCCCGCGTCCAACGACCAGCCGTATGACATCCGGCACGTCGTCAAGCACATCGTCGACGAAGGCAGGTTCTTCGAAGTGCATGCGCGCTACGCCAAGAACATCGTCGTCGGCTTCGCGCGCCTCGGCGGCCGCGTCGTCGGTCTCGTCTGCAATCAGCCGAACTACCTGGCCGGCGTGCTCGACATCAAGGCGAGCATCAAGGGTGCGCGTTTCATCCGCTTCTGCGACGCCTTCAACATCCCGCTCGTGACCTTCGAGGACGTGCCCGGCTTCTTGCCCGGCAAGGACCAGGAGTGGGGCGGCATCATCGCGCACGGGGCGAAGCTGCTCTATGCGTTCTGCGAAGCAACGGTGCCGAAGATCACGGTCATCACGCGCAAGTCGTACGGCGGGGCCTACACCGTCATGAGCAGCAAGCACGTACGTTCCGACGTGAACTTGGCGTGGCCGACCGCGGAGATTGCGGTCATGGGTGCCGAGGGCGCCGCGAAGGTCGTCTTCCGGAAGGAGATCCAGAAGGCGAAGGATCCCGTTGCCGAGGAGCGGCGACTCGTCGCCGAGTACAAGGAGAAGTTCGCCAACCCGTACCAGGCGGCGGCGCGCGGGTTCATCGACGACGTCATCGAGCCACGGCGCACGCGGCCGCTGCTGATCCAGAGCCTCGAGCTGCTGCGCAGCAAGCGCGATTCGAACCCGCCCAGGAAGCACGGCAACATCCCGCTGTAGCCCTCTGTAGCCCGGGGGCGTGCTCTGGCCCACGCTCGGCAATCGCCTGGCGCGGCGATAGCATGATCGTCCGTGCCGAGACCCAAGGTCGAACCCGCTACCGAACTGACGCCGGGACAGAAGCTGAAGATGTCGCTCGACATGTTCGCCTACGGCTGCGACATGATGCGGCAGAACCTGCGCCGTGCGCACCCCGCTGCTGACGCCGCCGCGATCGAGGAGCTGCTGCGAGCTTGGCTGCGCACGCGCCCGGGAGCCGAGTTTGGGGACGGTGAAGGCAAGTCCGTGATGTGGCCCAGAAGGCACGGTGCCGGCGATGCATGAACTGCTCGCGCGGATTGTCGCGGACCTCCTGTCCCTGAAGGCGCGACACGCAGTGGTAGGTGGTCATGCGGTGTCGGCGCGAACCGAGCCACGGTTCACGCGCGATTTAGATCTTGCCGTGGCGGTCGCCAACGACCGCGAGGCCGAGGATCTAGTCGCCTCACTGGGCGCGCGCGGCTATCGCATCGTGGCACTGATCGAGCAGGAGGCGAGCGGTCGTCTGGCGACGGTGAGGCTCGAGCACGCATCGGCCCATGGTGTACTCGTCGACCTGCTGTTCGCCACGGCTGGTGTTGAACCGGAGGTTGTCGATGGCGCCAGTGCGTTGCAAGTGCTGGCGAAGCTTGTGCTGCCGGTGGCGTCTGTAGGGCATCTGCTGGCGCTGAAGACGCTGTCGCTGGACGAGCAGAAGCGGCCGCAGGATCGCATCGACATCGCGGCTCTGTTGCGCGTGGCCACGGCAGCGGATCTGCGGGCAGCCGAACAGGCGATCTCGTTGATCACCCAGCGCGGCTGCAACCGGGGTCGCGACTTGTTGGCTATGTTTGCGCAGTTGCGCGCCCCGTCGTCATCCTAGACTCGCGCGCTCACACCAGATCGATCGTGCGACCTTCGCGCGCCGCGCGATCGGCGGCTAGCACGATCTCGAGGCTCGACACCGCGTCGTCCATGTGACAGCCGAGATCGACGTCGTCTCGGATCGCGCGCAGCAAGAACTGCTGCTCGCGCAGACACAGCCCGTCGTGGTCGGGTTCGTCGGTCGTGTCGATCCACTCGTCCCGATGCACGAACTCGTCCTTCGCATCGCGTTCCTGTCGGTGCAGGCGCAGCGTGTTGGTCTTGGTGTGCAGGTCGAC
>JBDSBS010000409.1:0-3136 GCA_039921435.1 Planctomycetota bacterium
GGGCACTGGGCAGCTTGCCCGACGCTGAGTTGCAGTGGCGATCTGCGTTGCAGCACCGCCGCCGCATCGCCGCGCCCGCAAGTCGGGGCCAACCGTGCTTGTTCGAGCTGGACCTCTTCGATGCAGACGCAGCTGTCCGCCTCGACGCCGAGCTGTTGCCGGGTGCGTGCGAACAGCCAGTAGAGCAGCGCTGCGGCGGATACCGCGAGCAGCGGGCTCAGCAAGAGCGGCAGCAGAAAACTGTTCCACAGGGCGGCGCCCGCTTCGAGATTGCCAAGGCTGAACACGCTGATGCCGAGCAGCGCGCCGGTCAACGCATGCGTCGTCGAGGTCGGCAAGCCCAGCCGTGTCGCGAGCAGGATCGTCAGCGCGCCGGCTCCCGCGACTGCCGCGAGGAAGGCTGGCATGTGCGTCATCGCCTCGGGCACGAGGCCCTTGCCCGAGAAGCCCTTCACGAGTTCGCCCGCCAGCACGATCGACACGGCACTGCCGAGCAGCGTGGCCACGGTCGCCACCATGAGAGCGCGCCGGAAACTCAGCGTGCCGCTGCCATACAGGGTCGCGACACCCTTGAAGTTGTCGTTGGCGCCGTTGGCGTACGCTAAGGCCAGTACGGCGAGGATCGTCAGCGCGATGAGCATCGGCGGGTTCTCCAGGTCAGCAGCAAGTCGTGTCGTCGCAGCAGTCCTCACCCGCGATGAGCTTGCTCTCGCGGTACTCTTCGCCCTTGGTCGTGCGCGGATCGCGCACGGCCATGCCCTGGCAGCGGAAGGGCCCGGCTTCGGCCAGCGGCACAAGGACGCGCGGTGGCACCGGCACGCAGTGGCCCGCATACGGGCCGTGCGCCGCGGTCAGGTTCTGAAAGGTCTTGTCGCAGACGGCCATGCGTTCGCCGCGGCGCAGCTTGTGGCCATCGTCGTCTTCGACCGCGCGCCACGGACCCTGGTAGAGGACCGCCTGGTTGCGTTCGAGGCACGGGCCGTCCTTGCCGCGGAACGAGCGCACCGTCACCGAACGGAACTCGATGCCATCGACCACTTGCCACGGCTCGGCGGCACGTTCGACGATTTCGACACCGTAGAAGCCAGCCCGCTCGAACGCGCGCAGGAACTCGTCTTCGCGGAAGGCGCCGGCAATGCAGCCGCTCCACAGGTCGGGGTCGTTCTTGATGGCCGCGGTCGGCTCTTCGTCGCAGACGATGTCGGAGATCACGGCGCGGCCGCCGCGTTTCAAGATGCGGAAGATGTCGGCGAACAGCTGGGCCTTGTCCGTCGGTCGCACCAGATTGAGCACGCAGTTGGAGACCACGACGTCGGCCTGCCCATCGGCGACGGCGGGTGCACGCTGGCGTAGCCGGGCACTCTGCTCTTCGAGCGCTGCCAGGCCGGCCAGGTCGCGCACGGGATTTGCTTGCAGCCACGTGGCCAGCTGGTCGAGGTCGAGCGCCATGTCCTGGATGCGGGCCTTCCGGAAGCTCACGTTGTCGTGGCCGATGCGGCGCGCCATCTCCGGCTGGTACTTGCGCGCCAAAGTCAGCATGTCGTCGTTCATGTCGACGCCGATGACGCGGCCCGCGGGCCCGACCTTCTGCGACAGGATGTAGCAGATCTTGCCGGCGCCCGAACCGAGGTCGACGGCGGTCTCACCCGGGTTCACGAACTGCGAGGGATCGCCGCAGCCGTAGTCCTTGGCGATGATCTCCTCGGGCAGGATGCGCAGGAACTTCGGGTCGTAGCTGGTCGGGCAGCAGAGAGCGGGTTCGGAACGAACGGCTGCGGCCGCATAGCGGGCCCGGACGGCGCGTTCGTGGTCGAGCATGGGATCGGAGGTGGGTTCGCGAGTCATGGGCGACAGGGGGAAGTGAGACCGCGGCGTTGTGGGCCGGCCGAGCGTGCGCCGAAACCACGCGATGTGCAAGGTAGGCGCGGCTCATGTTGTGTCGGGGCAGGGCGAGAAGTTACCCAACGCGGCCATGGCCGCAACCAAACCCTGGTTGCGCGCCGCGTCCAAGCCCGCGGCGATTTGGCCATGGCCGCTGGTTGCTTGGGGCACCTCGCCTACGAAAGCCCTTGCGCGGCGCGAGGCTTTTCGACACTCGGTGCCCAACGAAGGCGCACGATCCGAGGGCCCAGGACGGGTGCGTGAAAAAGGGTCGCCTGACAGATGGCGTACCGGATGCACCTTGCTCCAGTAGAAGCCGGCTTCTTATTGTCCCGCCGGAGGCGCCGTTGCTCACACCAACCTCTTCGACATCCCCTCGCCCGCTGCCCTGGCACGAGCCGGTTCGCCGGGCCGAGCTCACGACCCTGCAGTTGAATCTCGGCCGCTACTGCAACCTCGCGTGCACCCACTGCCACGTCGAGTCGAGTCCCAAACGCACCGAGCGCATGTCAGAGCCGGTGCGCGAGCGGGTCATCGCGTGGATCCGCCAGCACCGACCCGCCACCGTCGACCTCACCGGTGGCGCGCCCGAGTTGATCGCCGGTTTCCGCGAGATCGTCGTCGCGGCGCGTCGAGCCGGCTGCAAGGTCATGGACCGCTGCAACCTCGCCGTGCTGGACGAACCAGGTCAGGAAGATCTCGCCGCGTTCCTCGCCGAGCATCGTGTGGTCGTGGTCGCCAGCATGCCGTGCTACCTCGAAGCGAACGTCGACAAGCAGCGCGGCCGGGGTACCTACACGCGTTCCATCGCGGGACTGCAGCAACTCAATGCGCACGGCTATGGCCGCCGTGACGAGCTGCCGCTCCACCTGGTCTTCAACCCTGGCGGCCCCGCGCTGCCGCCCGACCAGCGGGCTCTGCAGGCCGGCTACAAGCAGCGGCTGAAGGCCGACTGGGATATCGACTTCAGCGAACTGTGGTGTCTCGCCAACGTGCCGATCAAGCGGTTTCGGCAGTCGTTGGTCCGCAGCGGGCAACTCGAGCACTACGAAGACCTGCTCCACCGGTCGTTCAATCCAGCGACGCTCGATCACCTGATGTGCCGTTCGACTCTCAGTGTCGATCACGAAGGGCGTCTCTACGACTGCGACTTCCACCTGGCGCTCGAATTGCCACTCAGCGGCAAGCACGACGGCCGGCGGTTGTGGGACGTCAGCCCTGGCACGTTGACGGATCAGCCGGTGCCGATGGGTTC
>JBDSBS010000410.1:0-2524 GCA_039921435.1 Planctomycetota bacterium
CCCCCCACAGGCCCGCAAGCATCACCGCGGCGGCGACCCCCGCCAGCATCAGCTTCTTCACCATGAGCAATACCCCCGTCGACACCACGACCGCTGTGCCACTGCCGCTGCCCGCAGCCGCAAGCACCAGGCGGCGCACCGCACCGAGCTACGGCGAGACCATCGCCCGCGCGCCCGACCCCAGCAGTCCAAGTGGCAGGCCAAGGGGCAGGCCCAATGGCAGAGCCCGCCGCAGCAGCTCGATGCCGCGATGCAACTGACTGCGCACCGTCGCGCGCGGCCGACCCAGCGCGTGCGCAACCTCGGCGGCCGAGAAACCGTGCTCGAGCTGCAGCACGAGCACCGCTCGGTACGGTTCTTCGAGTCGTTCGACATGCTGCTGCAGCAGAGCGCGCAGCTCGCTGCGTTCGGCGGCCGCCACCGGATCGTGAACCTCCGCCTCGGCCCGCACCGGCACGACTTGCCTCGCGCGCCGCCGTTGCATGCGCACCTTGTTGGTCAGGATCCCGATCAGCCAGGGCACGAACGATTGCTCGCGCCGCCACCGCATCGCCGACATGATCGCGGCGAGGAACGTCGCCTGCACGAGGTCCTCGGCTTCGGCGCGGCTGCCGCAGAGGTGGTAGGCGACGCGCCAGACTTCTGCGGCCGTGCGATCGAACACGGCTGCCAGGGCACGCTGGTCCTTGCCTCGGCGCCACTGCTCGAACAGGTCTTCGACTGACGACTGCACACGGACCCCTTTGCGCACCCCTCCCCGCCTGTTGCGCGAAACTCAGCGAATCGTCAAGAACCCCACCGGATCGCCGACGACAGCCGTCTCGACCAGATCGTCGCCCGCCTCGACCGTTGCCCCCGCCGCATCCGCCTGCTCGAGGAACCACGCGACCTCTTCGGCCGACGTCGTCACGAGGCCCGGCCGCGATAGGCGCGCGAACAGCCCCTTGACGACCTCGCGTGCTGCTTCACGTTCGGCGACGAAGCGTTCGACGTCGACCTGCACCGGCGCCACGCGACCATAGGCCACGTCGCTGCACACGGGCCACGTCTCGGGATCGGTGAAGACGCTGATGCAGCCCAGGTGGTCGAACATCTTGCCGGGCTCGACCGTGCGCGCATCACCGGGCATGAACCGCAGCGTCACGTCGGGCGCGCCAGCCACGAGGCCGGCGTTGAGCACTTCGCACTCGCGTTGGCGAAGGTTGGCGGCGACGACCGTGCGTTCGTGCATCAGCACTTCGGCGAGCAGCACCGGCAACTCCGCGACGCCGGCCCCGACCCACAGCGACGCCCCGCCGCGCGGCACCTGCGTCAGCAAGCGCATGCCGAGCACTTCGCCGAGCGCCACGACCTGCGGCAGCCGTTCTTCCCAGTACTCCGCACCACCCCAGTTGAAGTAGATCTCTCCGAGCGCGTCCCAATCCAATCGGTCGAGCACTCGCTTGGTCAACTGCGTGACGCCGCGCCAGTCGATGTCGGGACGCTTCATGCGCCGCTCCGCAGTTCGCCGAGGTCACGCAGCCGCGGCCACGCGAAGATGCCCGTCTTGTGGCCGTCGCTCCAGAAGAAGCTCAGCCCGTAGCGGCCGACCAGCTCGGAGCCGAACAACAGGATGTCGTCCTTCACGGTCTTTGGATCGAGCAGCGCACGGCCCGTTCCCTCTTCGATGCAGCTGGCGCAGGGGCATGCGAGGCGAAGGTCGCGCGCCTTGTATTCGATGACGGCGCCGTCCTTCCACTCGATGCGGAAGAGGAACGGCGAAACGAGGTCGGCCTTCTTGGGCAGAGGTTGCTGCATGCGATCGTGACTCGGCGCCTCGCGGCCCGCCGGAGGATTCCGGACGAGGACGCCACGCGCACAGTAGCGATCATTCTGGCAGGAGGACCCGTCGAACGCATGGGGCTGTCGGAGCAGTTGCTGCCATTCGGCGGTAAAGCGCGGCATGCGCATCGGCGAGGCCATGCCGAGCAACCAGCGACGCGCTCAGGTCTTGGGCGCTGTGCCGCCCGGTACTGTGCCAGGCACTGCACCACTCTGCACTACACCACCCGACACTACACCACCCGACACTACACAACCCGACACTGCACAACCCGACACTGCACCACCCGCCACTGAGCGACGCACCTGTGCATCAGACTTCCCGGTGGCCGCCTGCATCTCCTCGACGAGATCCCGAAGTGACTTGTCGAGACTCGCGCGGAAGTCGCGGGCCCAATCGTCAGTCTCCTCCACCAGGCCTCCGTACACGGCATCGAACAGCGCACGAACGACTTCAAGCTGCTTGACCGCATCTGGCGAACCGCGGCCGGCGCCGGCCGCATTTACCGCCCAATCGAGCTGGAAGCGCGCGAGGGCTTGCTGCAGGTGCACCGCCGTCGTGACGTAGCGGATCCAGCCACTCGTGAAGCCGAAGTAGCGATCGAGCGCGAAGCACGCGCCGGCAACGCCGAGGAAGACGAATCCCAGTTGCCCATCGAGTGGCCATCGGTCGGCGATCCAACGCACGCCGGCAAGCACCGGC
>JBDSBS010000411.1:0-3073 GCA_039921435.1 Planctomycetota bacterium
GCCAGCTGGCACCAGTGATGGCCACGCTGTGGTGAAGACCGACGTGCCCTGGGCATCGCCAAGCAGCAGCGGCAGGATCTCCGGCTGTGGTAGCAGCAGACCCGAGAACAGCGGCAGGTCGACGCGCGACAGACCGAGAGCCAACACGGCGATGTGGTTGCTCGGCCCTTCGACGGTCAGTTGGAACGCGCTGCCCGACAGCAGCGTGCCGCTGCCGCGCAACAACGGAATGCCTGCCGCACCGGCCAGGCCGTGCAATCGATTCTGCCACCGCGGTTGGTTTCGCCACTCGGCGTAGTTCCACACCGGCTTGCCGCTCGCCTCGAACATGTTGCCAAAGGCCCGCACACTCGACGTCGCCCGGTCGGCGAAGAGCCACAGCGGCAAGCCGTTGAGGCCGCTTCCGAGCGGTTGCCACGAGACGCCGTTCCAGCGCTGCACGAAGCCGGTGTTGCTGGCACTGATGCCGATGTAGAGCTGACCGTCGAGTTCGCAGACGGCGTCGACCGAGACGCTCGTTGCGCTCTGACCGAGTGACGACCACGTGCTGCCATTCCAGCGCGCCACCAGATTGGCCGGTGTGCCGTTGACCGCCGTGAAGGTGCCGCCGAGCACGATGTCGTTGCCGAAGCTGCCGAGGCACCGCGTGAAGTTGTTGGCGTTGCCGATCTGCACAGCCGTGGTGCCGTTCCAGCGGTAGACGAGATGCTGGTTGAAAGTCGCCGTCGTGAAGTAAAGGGCACCATCGCGGTGCACGTGCATGTCGTCGATGCTGCCGTTGACCGTCGCCACCGTGATGAAGCTCGTGCCGTTCCACCGCTGCAGCTGACTGTAGACGCCGGCGTAGAGCTGGCCACCGCGCACGGCGATGCTGGGATAGATGCCAGGGCCGAAGCCCGTGCCCAACTGCGTCCAGGTCGTGCCGTGCAGGCGCGCCAGACCCAAGATGGGCTGGCCGTTCACGCTGGTGAACGCGCCCGAGACGACGAGGTCACCCTGCAAGTCGGCGGCATCGAAGGCGTCGGAGTCGAAGGTGCCGAGGCGCTGCCAGCTGTCGCCGTCGAAGAAGGCGCAGTGTTTCGCGCCGACCGCACCGGCGGAGGCGAAGTTGCCGACCGCAACCCAGCCGTTGCGATACGGGATCATCTTCGCGACGGTGCCGTCGATGCCGTGGCCGATCCCTCGCTGGCGCCAGCTCGTGCCGTCGAAGGTCGCGACGCCGACCGAGGCGACGACCGTCGCGTCGAGCGGCGGACTGCCGACCCGCGTGAAGTTGCCGCCGACCCACAGGTCGGTGCCGATGGATGCGAGCGCCTGCACGTAGGTCGTGGTGAGGCCGACGAACAATCCAGCGACACCGCCGGCTTCGGTCCACTGCAGCCCGTCCCAGCGGATCACGGGCACGAAGAAGCCACCCGACGACAGCCAGCCACCCGCCGCGTAGAGCATGCCGCCGTGCACACACAGCGTGATCGGGTTCTCACCGGAGACGTAGGCGCCGAGCGACTGCCAGCTCGTGCCGTTCCAGACGGCCTTGGGCCCGGTCAGCACGCTGCCCGAGAAGTCGAAGATGCCCCCCGCACAGACCTGACCCGCGTATTCGGCGAGCGACATGACGAGGCCGTCGAGACCCGCACCGACGGGCTGGAACGAAGTGCCGTTCCAACGAGCGATGTTGTTCGCCGGCGTCGTGCCAGCGAACGCGAACGCGCCGCCGACCCACAGCTCGGTTCCGAAGACGAGCAAGCTTCGACCGTCGCCCCCGGCCCCGGGCGTCGCGGTCCACAGCCCGGTACCACAGGGTGACCAGCTCGTGCCGTTCCATCGGGCGATGCCCTGCGCCGGCAAGCCGCCCGCGGTGTCGAACGTTCCCGCGGCATAGAGCTCACTGTTGAAGACAGTCAGGGAGCGCACTTCGGCGTCGCCACCGAACTCGGTGAGGCCTTGGCCCAGCGCCTGGAAGGCAGTGCCATCCCAACGTGCGATGTGGTTCCTCGGCTGGCCGCCGGCTCGATCGAAGGTGCCGGCGACGATGAGGTCCCCGTTGTACTCGCACAGCGAGCTGACGACGGGGATCTTGAACGGCTGGCCGTTGACAAGACCGACGCCCGTGCCGACGGCTTGCCAGCGCGTGCCATCCCACCTCGCCAGACCGTTGATCCACCCACCATCGGGACCAAACCTCGTGCCGCCCGCGTAGACACTGCCCTGCCACTCGAGGAACACGTCCGCGCGCCCGCCAAGGCCGGGTGGCGCGGTGTTGGTGGCCCAGGCCCCAGCCTGCGCGACCGCGGCAGTTGGCAGCACCATGGTGGTGGCGGCGAGCAAGGCAAGCAGCTGACGGCGAGAACGGGCGATCAGGCTCTGACAACGATGAGTGTGCATTGGTTGGATCTCCAACCTGCCATGCGCCCAATCCGCGCGTGCACTGCCAACAATCTTCCAGAGGGACGCGACGAGGAACGTCAACTGCGATGGGTTCGCAACTCCGGTGACGAACAGCGTGGCGGGCGCCAAGACGCATGCGTCACTCGGTGGCGTGTTGCTCCACGGTCACCGAGACAGGTGAATCGCCATGGCAATGCGCACGGGTTTGAGGAGCAATTGGCTGCCAGCACAATGCCGACTCGCACTCGCCACGAGCGACCCGACGAACGGCTGCAAACTTCCTACCCAGATCCCGCTACCCTCGCGAACACGTCCGCGCCTGACGACGTCCGCACATCTATCGTTCTCCCGAGAGGAAAGCTCCCATGCCAATTGCCCGTGCCGCTGCGTTCAGATCGCTCCCGCCGTCCTTCGCCGTGCTCGTCCTGGTCGCGACGACGCTGAGCCAGGATCCAGCACAACAGTCGCCGTCATCCGAAGCAATTTGCCTACCTGAACGAAGTGTTGGACAGGATCGAACAGGGCTCGATGCAGCGCGCGACGGACTGGACGAAGTTGCGCAAGGAAGCGATTGCCATGGCGGGCGCGGCCGCAACGACTGCTGACACCTATGCAGCGATCCGCACAGCACTGGCAGCACTCGGCGATCGCCACAGCTTTCTCGTCACCCCGGCCGAAGCGAAAC
>JBDSBS010000412.1:0-3928 GCA_039921435.1 Planctomycetota bacterium
GCGCTGGGCGAGCGGCTGGCCTTGCTCGATGGTGTTGTGCAACAGCAAGGCGACCAGCTGCGGCAACTGGCAGAGCAGGTGCGGCGGGACCTCGACGGTGTGCGCCAGGACGTGGCTGGCCTTGGCCGAGCGACCATCGACTACCGGCCACTTTTCGACGAATTGCGCCACAAGCAGCAGCGAATGCAGGAGTCTGTCGATGCGGCTCTGCGCGCGGTGGCCGCGACACCTGCTTCGTCGCCGCTGCCCGTGCCAGTCGTGCTGGTTCCGGCCGCTTCCGAAGTGCCGGTCGCCAATGCACTGCCCGCTGCGCTCGCCGAACACGTTCGCCGCCTGCAGTCGAGTGATCCTGCGGTCCGCTTCGAGGCGGTCGATGAACTGCTGAACAGTCGGGATCCGGCTGTGGTGCCACATGTGCTTCCGCTCGCGCGAGATCCCGATTCCTTCGTTCGGCGGCTCGCTGTCGATGGCTTGCGCGACTTCAAGCGTCCCGAAGTCGTCGACGCGTTGATCGGCGCGTTGAACGACAGCGACGACAGCGTTGCCGACACGGCGTGGCGCTCCCTGAAGGAACTGACCGGCCAGAAGATCCCTTTCGAGACCAGGCCAAAGGACGCGCGGGCGCGGGCGCTGCAGCGATGGCAGGAATGGTGGGAGAAGAACAAGGCCACATTTGGCAGTTGATCTCCGCCGCTGCCAACGCGAGCGCATCGGGGCAACGGCGGTGTGACACCGCGATCCGCGTGCGGTCGCGAAAAGGCCTCGCACCCCCGACATCCCTCGCTACAACCTCAGCCCCCCGACCCTGAGCCTCTTCACACCGAGGCCCTGAACCCGTTCACGGGTGCAGGGGGGCAGAGACTCACATTGGGTTGCGGGCACAGCAAAGCATGGGCAAGTTCTCCGGCTTGACCAGCGGGCCCGAGCATGGAGTTGATCGGATGACTTGGCACAACCGAACGAAGATCGTGGCGACCCTGGGTCCGGTGTCGAACACGGACTCGATGGTCAGCAAGTTGGTGCAGGCAGGCGTCGATGTCTTTCGCATCAACTGCGCTCACTCGGACCACGCTTCGATCGCGCAGACCATAGCTCGTGTGCGCAAGATCGCGAAGAAGCAGCATCGCGCCATTGGCATCCTCGCCGATCTGCAGGGGCCGAAGATCCGGGTCGGCAAACTCCGCGATGCGGAGCCGATCTATCTCAAGCGCGGCGCCGAGATCGTCATCGATGTTACACCGGGTGTGATCGGCGAGGTGGAGAAGAACGGTCGCGTTCGCATCGGCACGGGCTATCGCGGTCTCGCTGGCGACGTGCGCATCGGGGAACGTGTGCTGCTCGACGACGGCAACCTCGAAGTCAAGGTGCGCCGTATCGAGGGACCCTGCATCTACACACGAGTTGTCTACGGCGGCATGCTGCATCAGTTCAAGGGCATCAATCTGCCGGGCAGCAAGGTGTCGGCTAGCTGCCTCTCGAAGAAGGACCTCGCGGATCTCGCTTGTGTGCTCCAACACGAAGTGGACTTCGTGGCCTTGTCGTTCGTGCGAGTGGCGAAGGACGTCGAGGACTTGCGTAAGCACATCGTGCGCGCGGGATCCGACGTGCAGATCATCGCCAAGATCGAGCGCCCGGAGGCCGTGCGCAATGCCGCCAGCATCTTGGCCGTGTCGGACGGCCTCATGGTGGCGCGCGGCGACATGGGAGTCGAGATGGGGCCCGAGGTCGTGCCTCCGGTCCAGAAGCGCTTGATCGAGATGGCGACGGTTGCCCGCAAGCCCGTCATCACGGCGACTCAGATGCTCGAGTCGATGGTGATCAATCCACGGCCAACGCGCGCCGAAGCGTCGGATGTCGCCAACGCGATCTACGACGGCACGACCGCGGTCATGCTGTCGGCCGAGACCGCTTCGGGCAAGTATCCACTGCGCAGCGTGCGCATCATGGAGAAGATCATCCGAACGGCGGAGCGCGACGTCTATGCGGGGATGGGGGAACGGCGGCGACGGACCCCCGAGGCAACCTCGGCCTCGGCGACGGCAGCGACGGTGCGTGCGGCAGCCTATGCGGCGTACGAATCAAAGGCCCGGCTGATCGCCGTCTATACCGAAACGGGTGCGACCGCCCGCATGCTGGCCGGCGAACGGCCGCCCACGCACATCCTCGCATTCACCCCCTTCCAGCGATCGATGCAGAAACTCGCTCTCATCTGGGGGATCGTGGCGCGAAAGATCCCGCCGGGGCGCACGAGTCATCAACTGACGCTCGATGGCGACCGCATCTTGAGGCGGGAGCGCTTGGTCAAGCCGGGCGACCGCATTGTTCAGATCGCCGGTACCGTGCGGCAGCCCGGTCTCACCAATACGATGAGCATCCGGGAGATGTGACGCCTGTGGGGGGTGTCCCGCGCGCACGTCGAGCGGAGTTCGACCGTTTCCTGCGTTGACACGGGGGCGAGTCTCGCTAGCATTCTCGCCCTCGTTCTGGAGATGACTCGGTCAGGCCGGGACATCCCGCGCTTTCAGGTTTCCCATGACGAAGACCACCCTCGCGACCGTTGCCGACCGACACGATGCCATGAGCACATGGCACGTTTTCGATGCCTCCGGCCGCACGCTCGGCCGCATGGCCACCGAGATCGCGACGATCTTGATGGGCAAGCATCGCCCGGACTACACGCCATACATGCTCGTCGGTGAGGGAGTGATCGTCGTCAATGCCGGCAAGGTCACGGTGACCGGGGGCAAGGAGGAGACCCGCGTGTACACCTACTACACGGGCTACCAGGGCGGATTGCGGACCGTCAAGCTCGGTGACTACCTGACCAAGGCGCCCGAAGAGCTCGTGCGACTGGCTGTGCGTCGCTTGCTGCCGAAGAATCAGTTGGCCCGCAAGATGATCAGCCGGCTCAAGGTGTATCGCGGCGCCGAGCACCCGCATGTGGCGCAGAACCCCCGGGCGCGCGGCAAGTAGCTGGCAGGTAGCTGGCAGCGCAGATCGCACGAACTCCGACAGCAAAACGAACACCGGGATCGCAAGCGAGGAATACTAACGTGGCAGTCAACAACCCGTACATCTGGGGCACTGGGCGTCGCAAGACCTCGACGGCCCGAGTTCGCATCAAGCCGGGCACCGGCAAGTTCCTGGTCAATGGCAAGGAGTTCGACAAGTTCTTCTGCACCGATGACACGCGTCGTGCGGCCCAAGAACCTCTGGTCGTGACCGAGACTCGCAACAACTTCGACATCTGGGTCAACGTTGCCGGCGGCGGCATAACGGGCCAGGCAGGCGCGGTCAGCCTCGGCGTCGCGCGCGCGCTGCGAAGCGACAACGAGAACTTCGACAAGGTCCTGCGCGACAACGGCCTGCTGACGCGCGATTCGCGCGAGGTCGAGCGCAAGAAGTACGGGCGTCACAAGGCGCGTCGTTCGACGCAGTTCAGCAAGCGCTGAGTGCACCTGCGCGGTCGCCGCTCGAAGTGGCCGCGATACTCCGTCTGCACCGTTCGCTCCGCGCGTCTGGGTCTTCGCTCCGCGCTGGGTCTTCGCGCCGCTCGGGTGGCTCTTCGCTCCGCGCGGTTGGATCTGTGCCATGGCCGGTCACTCCCACTCCTCGAACATCAAGTTCCGCAAGGACCGGGTCGACAGCAAGCGCGCCAAGGTCTTCGCGAAGCTCTCGCGCACGATCACGGTGGCGGCGCGGCAGGGTGGAGGCAGTCTCGATCACAACGCCAAGTTGCGGTTGTGTGTCGAGAAGGCTCGCGCGCTGAGCATGCCCAAGGACGTCATCGACCGGGCCATCAAGAAGGGCACTGGCGAAGGCGATCTCGGGAACTACGAAGAGATCCTCTACGAGGGATACGGCCCCGGGGGGGTCGCCATGATGCTCGAGATCCTGACGGACAACCGACACCGCACCGCTGCCGACG
>JBDSBS010000413.1:0-3470 GCA_039921435.1 Planctomycetota bacterium
CCCTTGCGCGACTCGAACAGCTGCATGCTCGAATCAACGACGTTGACCGCGATCTCGCGCTGCAGCTGCATGCTGATGGGATAGCCGCACTTGGTGACGTCCTGCTCGTTCTCGGGCTGGTCCTCGAGCGGATTGGGACTCTCGCGCGCCGGGAAGTGCGTCGGCACCGTCTCCAGGTTGTGCGGCGGCCAGATCACGAGCCGCGGCGCCAGACTGGGATCATAGGGTTCTTCGAGCGAGCCCATGTCGAGCACGGCGACCGACAGGTTGTTGTCGAACAGGTACGAGTAGCCGAGCCGCTTGATGTTGTGCTCGAGCATCGGGAAGCGGTGGTACGGCGTGCCGATCCACAGGTCGACGGTGTCGCGCGCGAAGTCCGGACCGCGCACACCGGGGCCGGTCACGATGTTACCTTGCCCGGCTTGCTGCCCCCGGCGCGTGAACTCTGGGTGCGCCGGATCCTCTTCGTGGATCTCCGGTCCCGGCTTCTCGGTGAGGTCTGGGTGGGCCGTGACGTACTTGGCGTGCAGGTCACAACCCATCGATGTCTCGGCGTCCATCTCGCACTCCGGCAGCGGCATGAACGTGCCTTCGGTCATCTTGGCGCCGGTCCAAGTGAAGCCGATCGGCTGCTTGCGGATCACGTTGACGCGATCGAGGGCCGCGAGCTCTTCCTTACTTGGCCGCTCGGGTAACAGCGGCGGGCCATAGCCGGTGCCAAAGGCGACGCCCGAGTCGCCGCGCGCCCACTCGCGCCACTCGGCGTCGATGGCCTCACTCGACTTGCCGATCACCTTCGTGACAACCTTCTCGACCTCCTCGAGGGTCGGCACCTGCTTGTCGGCATCGGGCATCGACAGGAACAGGTCGAGCCACTTGTCGGGGTAGGCCGCGATCATCCACGTCATCAGACTCCAGGCCTTGAGACGGCAGTCGTTGCGGAAGCGCGACAGCTTCTCGCGCGGCACCTGCGCCATCGGCCAATCTTGGTTCGAAACGGCCTGGTCGCGGATCGCGCGCATCCACCAGTTGGTGCCTTCCGGCAGCGCGAGCGCGTCGTCACCCTGCGTGCCCTCGGGCAGCGCTCCCCACCGTGAGATCGACGTCGCCTTCATGTACCAGGTAACCGCGTGCACGATGCCCTGGCCAACGCCGTCGTTGCGACCACTCAGCAAGCCGTCCATGAACACGTATGCAATCAGGCTGTCCTGGATGCTGCGCGGCGAGCTGCCGATCTTGATGTACGCAGGCCCACTTTTCGTCATCCATGCGTTGTTCGAGAACCGCATGGCGTCCTCGAGCTTGCCGTCACCGTGCGTGTGCGGGTTGATCTTCAAGAACTCTTCGCGCTCGCGCACCGTGAACAGGAAACCGTGCCAGGCGTAGGCGCGCGTGGCACGCTCGACGAAGCCCAAGCGCTTGGCCTTCTCTTCGCCGAGCAGCCAGACCCCGAACTCGAGCGCCCGTTCGGCCCACTTGACCGAGGTGTCTGCGTTCTCTTGCGTGCCGCGCGACCAGACCGTGAAGTGCTTCGACTTCGCACCACAGATCTCAAAGTTCGGCTTCTTCATCCAGTCGGGGATGCCGTCCGTGAGCGCGACCAACTCCTTGGGCATCTCCTCCTGCGGCAGCGCCGTGACCGGATAGTCCGTGCGGGCAATCTTGACCGCCTGCAGCTCGATCTCCTTCATCTTCGCAGCGAACGCGATCTGCGCGTCGGTGCCGAAGAAGCCCGGCCCCTCCTTGTAGCCAACGGCCAGGTTAGCCTCGCGGTCCATCGGGTTGTAGTAGATCGCCTTCTCGAGGTGGTAGGTCGAGCGCACGAGGTTGCCCGCCTCCTTGAGCTTGATGCCGAGCGCCGCGTGCAGCGAACCGAGCTTCGTCGCCGTCTTGGCCCACTCGTCCATGATCTTGAAGCGCCCCTCGTAGGTCGCCTTGTCGACCCACTTCTTGCGCTTCTCGGGCGGCAGCGGAATCCACTCGGTCTTCTCCTTCTTGAAGCCGAGCTCCGAACGCGCGCCGCCGTTGTCGGGGTCGTACTGCAGCACGAGGTCGTACGACTGCTTGGCCCGCTGGCCGACCTTGTTGGACTTGGCGACGCTCGCAAACGTCGACAGCGTGCGCACACACTGCTTGACGAGTTCCTGTTCTTCCTTGGCGAAGGCGTCTTGGGCGGCTGCTGGCCGCAGCCCGAGGACGAGCGCAAACAGACAGAGAAGATGATGGAGGCGTGGGGTCGAAGTCATCGTTGGGCAATCCGGGTGCCAGAGGCGGTCGAGCAGTCTACGAACTCCGCGCTGCTCTGGCAGCTGCGAAGCCCGCGGAACTGCGCCTTCGGCACCCGGTCGACCGCTACGGCCCCATCGCTAGAGACCCAGCTCTAGAGACCCATCGCTAGAGACCCATCGCTAGAGACCCAGCTCTAGAGACCCAGCTCTAGAGACCCAGCGTCGCGACGATGCCGTTCGAGAGCACGAAGCCGAGCGGCGTCAGCGGCGGGCTGTAGGTGATCGCCTGTCCAATCACCACGAAGCCGATCAAACTCGCGTTGTTCGGGATGATCTGGGCGATCTGCACGCTGGACCCAGGCGAAGTGAAGAGCTGGGCCACGGGCGCAACAACGTGCGCGAAGCAGCCCGGCATGCCAGCCGCGGTGAGATCGACGGGCGGCACGGCCTGCGTCGTCGACAGCATCAGCGCGCCAAAAGCCGAGCCGGGCGGGATGCCCGTCGTCTGCCACTGCATCGTCGTGCCGAGGATCGGGCGGGCACTGGTGCCGAGCGTGATGCCCGAAAACGCGCCGGGGCACATCGTGAACGGCAGGGACAAGGTCGCCGACAGATCTCGACTGCCGGGATCCTGCTGCACCGCACCCGGCGACCAACCAACCACGTAGCCATTGCCGCCTGGCGACATCGACTGCCAGATCACGCGCACGGTGCCGTTCGGCAAGAACTGGTACTGGAAGGTGCTGCCGCCGCCACTGCCGCCGTAGTTGCCGACGTTGTTCCAGGTCACCGCGACCATCGCGGGGCTGGAGTCGACCTGCACGTTGTTCGTCGCGTTGGGCAGGAAGTCGTGCCACGCCGCGGCCCAGCGCGGTAGCCCGGCGAGCAGCGCCGCGGCCGAGGGCGTGAACGACGTGCCGTTGCCGGCGGCCGGTGAGATGAAGCCGTTCGAGCAGACGCGCAGTTGCGTCGTCGTTCCACCCGGGTAGGGCAGCGAGAACGGCAGCGCGACCGTGGCCTCGGAGTCATCGGAGAGCCCAAGCGACAGCCCCACGGGTGGCACGAACGTGGCCGAAAGCTCCTGCACCGTGTAGGTGCCGCCGCTCTGCGAGAAGGTCATCGAGCGTCCATTGAGGTCGAACCCGCCCGCCGACGAGAACTCCTCATAGATCGCCGGCGCACACGAACCGCAGCTGCCACCCACTGACTGCACCGCAGCCGAAGGGAGGCCACTGGGCACCT
>JBDSBS010000414.1:0-4453 GCA_039921435.1 Planctomycetota bacterium
GGTGAGCGACTGCTCGATCGTCTTGCCCGGCTGCGAGGCCACCCCCAGGGCTCCGGCCACAGCGTGACCCACCGCGGTCGGTTCGGCCACTGCGGCCAGTTCGACGAGCCATGCGCCGTCGGCATAAGTGGATGCCGCCGCCTCGGCGGCCTGCAAGGACAGGCGCGACTTGCCGATGCCACCGGCGCCGGTCAGCGTCACCATGCGCTCGGTGGCGAGCAAGGCGCTTACGGCGGCCAGATCGGCCGCGCGACCGAACAGGCGTGTCGTGGCCGTGGGCAAGTTGCCCTGGGCTTCGTCCGGCAACGACGCCAGTTTCGCCAGCGTCGCGGTCAACTGATAACCGCGGTTGGGCACCGTGCTGATGGCCGTGGCACCAATGGCTTTTCGCAGGGCCGTCATCTGCACGGTGAGGTTGTTCTCCTCCACCACCAGACCCGGCCAGACGCGCCGCAACAGCTCGTCCTTGCTGACGACCTGTCCGCGGAGTTCGATCAGCACCAGCAGCAGGTCGAAGGCTCGTGCGCCGAGCGCTTGCGGCACGCCGTCGCGCAACACACGGCGCTCGGCCGTGCGGATCTCCACCGTGTCGAAACTCCAGCCTGACGACATTTGCCTGCAGCACTCCCCCTGGGACTTTATAGGGCAAGTCCGTCAGCGAGTGGCTGGCGCGCGCAAGCAGCTAACCGTACGGATCAATCCAGGCGCAGAGAAAGGGCCCAGAAACCGGCATTGCGGAACAGCCCGCGCAGGCGCTGCGCCGCCATGACTGGGTTGTCTGCGCCAAGACTGGTCACCAATGGCCACGCTCGAAGTCGTGGACCGCCAGCGTCGGCCGCTGCGCCACGCGTTCGTCCATCCCGATGTCGCGCAACGTGCTGCGGCTCAACCCTTGCAGCATCCGCAAGGTCGCACGGCTGTGTGCGGAGCGGAGCTGGCGGAGGCGCCACGCTCGCCATGCCTTCCACGCGGGGCTGCGATTAGGCCACGGGCCGTGGCGCGGGTTGCACGCGGTGCGGCTGATCGATTCGCCGCTGATCGTCGTCGCAGCGCCGGCGCGCGCAGCGCGTCTGGCGGCAGCCGGCGGCGGCATCGCGGCGCTGGCGCGCGAGCCCCTGCTCGGTGGCGGCGACCAATGGCAGCGCTGGCTCGCACTCGGTGGTGCGCGGCTGTTGGCGCCCCCGGTGGCCGACTTCAATGACGCCGGTCTGATGCTGCAGGCGACCGAGCAGGACCTTGGGCTGGCACTCGTACTCGAGCTCAATGCCGCCGACGCGCTGCAGGACGGCAGGCTGGTCCGTGTCTCGACACAGACGCTCGAAGATCGCGACCTCAGCACCTACTGGCTCGTCCATCCGCCCGAGCTCGCCGACTGGCCACCACTGGTCGCGCTGCGCGGCTGGCTGCGGGACGAGATGGCGCAGTCGCGGCGAGCACTGGCGCGTTCGTTGCGGCGCAATGGCGAGCCGACCGTCAAGCGCCGACGGCGCTGACGGTGCGTGAACAGTCCGGGATGCAAGAGTGACTTCGCCTACATCGAAGCTGGATCCGCGGCGGGCTACTTCGCGCTCGGCCTTCGGATCAGCGCGCCGACGCGGCCTTCGCCGTCGACGGCAGTGCGACGATTCGTGGCACTTCGGCCGACGCTTCGACGTGACGCGCGCGCTGCGCCTCGTGCAGCGCCGCACGCACCGGTGCGTAGAAGTCGGCAGGCGACGCGATCTCGCCGGCAGCGCGCGCACGCAGGTATTCGGCGCGCACCTGGGCCTGCGTCAGTGGCTGCGCGGCGGGCTCGGCGGCGAATGCGCCGACGCCCGACACGCTCAGCAGCGCGGCCGTGCAGAACGCAAAAGGGGAAACGGGGAAATATTGGTGGACGTTCGCCATGGCAAGGGGCTCCTGATTCGGTGGCGGGCACCTCGCGCTGGGCGAGGGATGGGGCCATCGGTGATGGCTTGGTCGGACTTTAGGAATTGCGGCCCCCGCGATAAAGTAGCAAATCGCCAACGCTTCATTGCGATATTGGCAACAGTGGAGGTACGACGCCGATGGACCGATTGCAGTCGATGCGGGTCTTCGCCCGCGTCATCGACGAGGGCAGCTTCGCCGGCGCCGCGCGCGCGCTGAACTTGTCACCGACCGTCGCGACGCGCCTCGTCGCCGACCTCGAAGACCACCTGCGCGCGCGCCTCGTCAACCGCACAACGCGACGGCTAGCCCTCACCGACACGGGCGAGTCGTACCTCGAACGGGTGCGCCACATCCTGGCCGAGATCGACGATGCCGAAGCGTTGGCAGGCGCCGCTACCTCGGAGCCGCGCGGTGTGGTGCGCGTGCTATGCCCGCCGGCGTTCGCGGTGCATCAGCTCGCGCCACGCCTGCCCGAGTTCGGCGCGCGCTTCCCGAAAGTGACGATCGACCTCAGCGCGCCCGGGCCGGTGTCGACGATGGACGAGAACTTCGACCTCAGCATCCTGCTCGTCGGGCCGCAGAAGCTCGAAGGCGAGTTCGTCGCTCGCCTGCTCGCGCAGTCGGCCTGGATCGTCTGCGCTTCGCCGGAATATCTCGACAGGCACGGCCGGCCACGCCGCCTGCGCGACTTCATCGACCACCAGGTGCTGGCGCCTCTGAACGTGCGCGAGGTGCTGTTCCATCCGGACACGCAGCGCCGCCCCGGCGCGCGCGGCCGCACCGCCACGCCGGCGGCACCGCAGACGGTGGCGCTCGATCCGGTACGCGGCACGCTCGGTACCAACCACATCGACACGCTCTACGCAGCGGCACGCGCCGGCCTCGGCATCGCCGGCCTGCCGTCGTTCGTCGTCCACCCTGCCCTGCAGGACGGCACGCTCGAACGCGTGCTACTCGACTGGCACATGGCCGAGGCGCAAATCTACGTCGCGATGCCGACGCGCAAGTACGTGCCGGCGCGCACGCGCGCGCTGTGGAACTTCCTGCTCGAGGCGTTCGGCGGCGAGGCGAAGGACCCGTGGCTCGCGCGTCTGCGGCCGGTCGATCGACCGCAGAGACGTCGTTGAGGCGAGGAGTTCCTCTACCCAGCCTTCGAGGATCCGGGCGTTCGGCGCAACAAAGCATGCACCGTGCCACCCGGGGGCCGACGACGCCTCGCTGGCCATGATGGATCAAGACCGTGTTGAGAGCCCGTCGATGATCGGGTACAGCCGCTCCGGATCATTGCTCGTGATCTGGTGGCACCCCAGGTCGATCAAGCGCAGCAGTACATCGCTGAGATGCGGGTGGTCGGCATCGATCGTCCAGGCATCGACCTGTGCACCGGCACCCGTGACTACCCGGACGAGGTCGACGCCGTGCGCCAACGCGGCGAGTATCAGCTTGGCCTCCAGGTAGTAGATCGATGCGTTTGGTGCGGTCGCCAGCATGCGCGCCGCGATACTTCTAAAACCATCGGCATCGAGCTGAAAGGACCTCGGATAGAACGCGAGCGGGTCGAAGCCCGCGTGCAATCCGGGCGCCGCCACGACGAGGCGCTGCACGGTCTCCCACTCGTAGGCGCTGGCGATGAACGAGTCGGCTTGGTCGCGCAGCATGCTCGCGATGCGATCGAGTGACCTCGGTGTCAACGCCTGTGCCGGCAACTTGACGTCCAACTGCACACTCGCCGGCGCTACCGAACCGTGCGCCGCCACGGCTGCGGCGACTTCATCGAGAAAAAGCGGCGCGCTGCCGAGCACAGCGCCATCCGAGCCTCGTTGACGGCAGCGTTCGATCGTCGCGCGCGTCGCATCGGCCACCCGTCCATGGCCGGTGGTCTCGCGATCGAGGGTCAGGTCATGCAGGCAGAGCGCGTGGCCGTCGGCCGCGAGCACGATGTCGACTTCGCAGGCCGCTCCGCTCTGCAACGCCGAGGCCAGGTTGACGCGTTGGAATGCAGCGTCCGACTTGCGGCGACGCAGCATGTGCCACTTCAGTCGTGGGCTTGTTCGTGCCGGCTGGTCCTGCATTGCGATCTGGACAGTTTCGAAGCCGACCGAATCGGCTGCTGAGAAAGCTAGCGTGGCGGCTTGAATTGGGCCAGTTTGCGGCCTGCAGAGAGATGTGACCCCTGCGGTAGCCCGCACCGTGCGGGCCTCTCAGGCAACTAACCGTACTGAGGGTTTGCTGTCTGTTTCTCTGGCGGTGGGCTGAGTCTAGAGCGAACCCGTCTCTGTTGAATTCCGTGTATCAGGGAAATTTGCAGGGACCCTGCGTCGAAAGCGGCTGCCCTAGGTCGCCACGACCCGGCGCCGGGCCAGTGCTGGCGCGGCCTATGGGGCGATAGCAGACCGCCGAGTCGCAAACAGAACAGGGAATTGCAAACCCCCGAACAGGGACTATCAACGGAGGCAACAGCGACTTCGAGTGCTCCGAACGTGCCCGAGGGCGACCGGCATCAGTCGTTGGCAAGACCAACGCGGCCGGCCTAACTTGTTGC
>JBDSBS010000415.1:0-8081 GCA_039921435.1 Planctomycetota bacterium
AGTGCACGACTACCTGCCTCGGACAATGCCGAAGCCGTACCACGGGCTCTTCGATCTCACGCTACTCACCGAAGCCGGAACGCGGACCTACGCACTCGGGGAGTTCCAGTCCTGGGCCACGCAGGCAGGCTTCGGCAAGCTGCGCGTCCATCACCTCGAGCCACGAGAAATGGGCAGCGTCATGGTGGCCAGGTCGGCTGTCGGGCCTTTCGAATGCTCCACTAACATTGGGTGAGAACTTCGCGACGTCGTTCGCGAAGTTCTCCGCTGAGAGTAGCCCTCCTCGAGATCGATTCGAGCTACGGCAACTCGCGCAAACGCAAGTTGCGGAACTCAACGAGCGCACCCTCGGCCTCGAGCGCCAGGTAGCCCTTCGCCGGAGTGCACTTCGTGCCGCAGTTGACCTCTTCGCCGTTCACCCACAACCGCACCTCACCGTTGATGGCGCGGATGTAGTAGTGGTTCCACTGTCCCGCTGGCAGAGTCAGGCGCTTGCTCGGGAAGCTGCGGCTGCTGTCGGCCTTGCCGACGGCGAACGTCGAACCGTCGTCGGCCTTGTAGTTCATCTGTGGCCGCAACGCCTGCATCGTCGAGGCACCGACGGGAAACAGGTCGCCGTGGCTCGTGAACCAGTCGGAGTGCGTCTTCTTCTCCTCAAGCCAGTTCTCCTCGTAGCCGAGATCGAGCACCTGCACTTCGATGCCGCTGCGCGGCAGCTGGCCGGGCGGCAGGTCGGTGAAGGCCGCTTCGGGACACCACACGAACACACCCGAGTTGCCCGCGTGCTCGTGGTGCTTCCACTCGAGCACCAGCTCGAAGTTCTGCAGCTGCTTCTTCGTGCGCGCGCCGCCGAGTGGCTTGCCGGTGCAGACGATGGCGCCGTGCTTCTCGGTCCAGGTTTCGGGCGTGCCGTTGACGTTGATGAAGTCGGCGAGCGTCAGCGCGGTCCAGCCTTCGCCCGTGACGAAGGCCTTCTTGAGCGGCACCTCCCCCTGCAGAGCGAGCGAGGACAGTGAGACGCCGGCGAGCACGAACACGAGCAGTGTGCGCATTCAGCAAGCATGCCCGGTCGACGTCTGGAATCACGCGCCGACCACTCGGCAGGTCTCGGCAGGCGCTACGGCCTTGCAATCGTCAGACACGCTGCCCAACGCCCAGTCTGGACGGCAAGATGTCGCCCGTGAACCCACTTGCGCCCCTGCTCGCACCGTTCCTGCTTTCGACCCTCTGCTGCCAGTCGCCGACGCCGGCACCAGCGGCGCCACCCGCAGAGCAGGCGGCCGCTTCGAACACACGCCCCGTCACCCACCGCGTCCTGTTACAAGGCGAAGGCAAGCTCGCGATCCTCGACGTGCACGGCGACATCGAATGGCAGATGCCGTGGGGTTCTATCCACGATCTGCATCGGCTGCCGAACGCGCACATTCTCGTGCAAGAAGGCGCCGCGCGGCTCGCCGAGATCGACCCTACGACGAAATCCGTGGTGTGGCGCTACGACGCCAGCACGCAGAACGGCAATGCGGGCAAGCCGGTCGAAGTGCACTCGTTCGTGCCGCTCGCCGATGCACACCTGCTGGTCGCCGAGAGCGGCCCCAGCAGGCTGCTCGAGATCGACCGCGCCGGCACCTTGATCCGGCAGACACCACTCGTCGTGACGCACCCGCACGTGCACCGCGACACGCGACTCGTGCGGCGCTTGCCGAACGGCAACGTGCTCGTGTGCCACGAAGGCGACGGCTGCGTGCGCGAGTACGACATGGCGACCGGCAAGGTCGTGTGGCAGTTCGAGGTCCCTCTGTTCGGCAAGGAGCGCAAGGACGGCCACGGTCCCGAATCGTTCGGCAACGCGGTCTTCGCGGCCTTGCGTCTGCCGTCGGGCAACACTCTCGTCGCGACCGGCAACGGCCACAGCGTTCTCGAGGTCGACCCCAAGGGCGGCGTCGTGTGGTCGCTGCAGCAGCGCGACCTGCCGGGCATCGTGCTCGCGTGGGTGACGACGCTCGAAGTTCTCGACAACGGCCACATCGTGCTCGGCAACTGCCACGCCGGCAAAGGCCAACCCGTGCTGATCGAGATCGAACCGAAGACCAAACAAGTGCTGTGGACACTCGACGCCTTCGATCGCTTCGGCAACTCGGTGTCGAACACGCTGCTGCTCGACGTCGCGAACACCGCTGACCGCTCGCGGCAGCGGCATCGCGTTGGTTGTCGTGCACCGTGACCACCACTCCGACTCCCGCGGTTTGCTACTTGGGACCCGAAGTCGCCACGACCCGTTCGTGAATCTGCTGAGTCAGCTTCTGAACCTGCTCCGTGAGCAGCGTGTTGGCGGCCAACAGCGCCTCGAGCTTCTGTGTTTGCTCCAGGGCAATCTCCTGCCGCTGCACGGCGGCGGTCGCGAGCGCTTCTCGATGGCTGGCGTCCGCCTCGCTCAGCGCCTTCTCTCGATCGGCCTGGCGAGTTTGCGCCAGCAGGATCAGGGGCGCTGCGTATGCGGCCTGCAATGAGAAGGCGAGGTTCAGCAGGATGAACGGGTATGGATCCCACCTCGAGGTCGCGGCCACGACGTTGACCACGATCCACGTTGCGACGACGAGGGTTTGACCGATGAGAAACGCCGGAGTGCCGAACCAGCGCGCGAATGCTTCTGCGCGGCGTCCGAACCCATCGGATCCAAAGGCTCTGTGCAGATGGTCGTGCTGTTGATGAAACTTGGATGGGTGCTGATTCATGGTCGGCGGCGACTCGATGCCGACGAGCAACAGTAGCGGCCAGGGTCGCAGTCGCCTGGGTCGGCGGTTCTCGATCGCACACAATGTTCTGCCGAGCGCTGCCAGTTCCACGCGGCACGCGCACTACCACGGAACTAGCGCGAGAACACCGCGCGAAACCAGGCTCGCGCCGCCGCCTTCACCTTTGCGATCCACGCCTTGGCCTGCTGCCACACTCGCAGCGACCGCAGGTAATCGTGCAGGCGATCGCGCCAACGCGTGAACCAAGTGTAGAAGCGCCGAAACCACGCGATGCGCAGCAGGGCCGGCTTCGTCAGCGTGAACAGACGCGCAGCCACCGCGGTGCCGATGATCTTGGCGCCGACGAACACCGTGATGCCGAGCTTCACTCGACCGGTGCCGATCAGCCACAGCCCGAGGATCTTCGCCGGCAGCAGCAGCGCCATCGGCACCAGGAACACACCCATCGCCGCAAACGACGGCAGCCGCGCAATACGAGCTTCGAGCCAACGCACGGGCGGCACGCGGCCCAACCACGCCATCGCCGCGGTCAGGCTATTCCAGATCCACTCCTCCAACACCACCCAGACTGCGGCCACGATGGTGCCGAAGCCCCGCAGCAGTCGGCGGGGCCAGCCCGATCGCTTCTTGGCGGTTTCCTTCGCGGCAGGCTGTGGGGTCATGTGTCGTTGCAGTTCAGGGCGACGTGCACGGTAGCCTCGTACACGTCGACCGTGTCGTCGATGTTCACACCGTAGCCGCCGCCCATGACCGTCACCCACGGCACGGCCAGGCGCCGAACCTCGGCGAGCACGAGTCGGTCGCGTTCGCGCAACCCCGCCTTGGTCAGCGCGAGCCTACCGAGTCGATCGCCGGCGAACGCATCCGCACCGCTCAGATAGAAGACGAACTGCGGCTTGCTGCGGGCGACCGCCTCGACGAGACCCGCACGCAGTAGCCGCAGGTACTCGTCGTCGCCCGTTCCGGACGGCAGTGCAATGTCGAGGTCGCTGTGGGCCTTGGCAGCGGGGAAGTTGTCTTCGCCATGCATCGAGAACGTGAACACGCTCGCGTCGTCCGCGAAGATCGCCGCGGTGCCGTCACCCTGGTGCACATCGGTGTCGACGATGAGCACGCGCTCGAGCCCGACCTCACGCTGCACGACGCGCGCGCCGACTGCGCAGTCGTTGAACACGCAGTAGCCGGCCCCCTGGTCGCGGCGAGCATGGTGCGTGCCACCGGCGAGGTAGACCGCGGCACCTTCCTGCAGCGCCGTGCGCGTGGCGGCAAGTGTGCCGCCGCAGCTGCGCAGCGAGCGCTCGACCAGTTCGGGACTCCACGGAAACCCGATGCGGCGCATGTGGTCGCGATCGAGCCGGCCCGCTTGGAAGTCATCGACGTAGTCCGCAGCGTGCACGAGCAGAAGCTCGTCGCGCAGCGCGCGCGGCGCCAACCACAAGCCAGCACCGCTGCTCGCTGGCCAGCGTTCGATGCGTTCGCGCAGCAGACGGTACTTGGCCAGCGGAAAGCGATGCTCGGGCGGCAGCGGAAAGAGAAACGGATCCGAGTAGAAGACGTGCACCGCCGCTCACTCGACCTGCAACGGAGGCTGACCCCGCCGGGAGCGCATGCTGTTGAGGAACTTCAGGATCGTCGGGCGCCGCACGATGCGCAGTTCGATCGCACGCTTGCCGGGAAAGTCGACCAGCAAGAGCCCGATCAGGATCGTCAGCAGGCCTTGCCCTGGCAGCACCAACATGGCGATGCCCGCGAGCACGAAGACGAGCCCGAGCAGGTTCTTGCCAATGCGCAGCAGCCATTGCACGACACCGCGGCGCCTGGCGAGTTGACCGCGCGAAGCCAGGAAGTAGTCCCACGGCAGGCGCGCGACGAATACCGGCAGCAATAGGCCGGTCAGCACGAGCGAACCGATCGAGAGCACGAACATCCAGCCGAGCAAACCGGAGTGACCGGAAAGCCATTCCCAGAACGATGGCTCGGTCGATGGGGACGGCAGCGGGGCCTGAGTGCTCATCTCGGATAGGCGCATCGATCGGCGTCTCGGATCCTCGCTTAACGGTTCGCCAATGGTTCGCAAGCTCGAATCGGCCGCGCGTCGACGGCGCCGCGACTGCCGCAGCGTTTTCCGCTCTGGCCCCGGGCAACGCGCCCCGCTACGTCTATGCCGACAACGCCATGGTCGACACCACTCCCGGAGCCCTGCTCGAAGCGAAGATCCACAGCCGCACGGCCACCGTTGGCGTGGTCGGACTCGGTTACGTCGGGCTGCCCCTGTTGCGAGCGTTCTTCGCCGCGGGCTTCCCGGTCATCGGCTACGACGTCGACACCGCGAAGATCGACCTGCTGAAGCGCGGCGAATCGTATCTCAAGCACCTCGGCATGGACTTCGTCCGCGAACTCGCGAAGTCGCCGAAGTTCGTGGCCACGGCCAACCCCGCCGATCTGGCCAAGGCCGACGCCATCATCCTCTGCGTGCCCACCCCGCTCGGCAGCCACGGCGAGCCGGACATGAGCTACATCGTGAAGAGCACCGAGATGGTGGCCAAGGTGCTGCGCAAGGGTCAGCTGATCTCGCTCGAATCGACGACCTACCCGGGCACCACGCGCGGCGACTGTTTGCCGATCCTCGCCAAGACCGGGCTCACGGCCGGGCAGGACTACTTCCTCGCCTTCAGCCCCGAGCGCGAGGATCCGGGTCGCAAGGACCACAGCACGCAGACGATTCCCAAGCTCGTCGGTGGCCTCGACGAAGCCAGTGGCCGGCTCGCGACGATGCTCTACGCCGCCGCCATCGCGAAGGTGGTCCCCGTCGAGAGCGCCGAGATCGCCGAAGCCGCCAAGCTGCTCGAGAACATCTACCGTTGCGTCAACATCGCGCTCGTCAACGAACTCAAGCCCGTGTTGGCGGCGATGGACATCGACATCTGGAAGGTCATCGATGCGGCGGCGACGAAACCGTTCGGTTTCCAGGCGTTCTATCCAGGCCCTGGCCTCGGTGGGCACTGCATCCCGATCGACCCGTTCTACCTGACGTGGAAGGCGCGCGAGTTCGGCCACCACACGCGCTTTATCGAACTGGCGGGCGAGATCAACAACTCGATGCCGCACTACGTGATCGCCCGCACGATCGACGGCCTCAATGGACTCGGCAAGCCGATGCGCGGGTCCAAGGTGCTCGTCGTGGGCCTGGCCTACAAGCCCGACGTCGACGACGTGCGCGAAACGCCGGCGGCCGAGATCATCAAGCTGCTGTTCGAACACGGCGCTGACGTCAGCTACCACGATCCGCACGTGCCGCTGTTTGCCGGCATGCGCAAGTACATGGAGTACCGCATGCATTCCGTGCCACTCGACGAGGCGAACCTGAAGGACGCCGACTGTGTGCTGATCGTCACCAACCACGCCGCGATCGATTGGGCCGCCATCGCGCGCCATGCGGCCCTCGTCGTGGACTCGCGCAACGCCTTGGCCAAACTGCTGCCGATCGCCGGCACCTACGTGCAGGCCTGACCCGCGCTCGTCAGCGAGGAGGCGGCACGAAGCCAGCGAGCGCTCGAGGTAGTTCGGGGAAGGCGAACAGGTCGAGGTGGCCAGCGCCAGACACGGCGACGAAGCGCTTGTTCTGCGCACCGCTGGCCTCCAGCAGCGCCTCGGTGACGCCGGCGCCGACCTTCTCGTCGCGATCGCCACACAGAAACAACGTCGACGAACGCAGCTCGCGGATCGCGTCGATCGGGCGCAACCGATCGGCCGCGACACCCATCAACCACTCGCTCGCCGCGCGCATCGGCCACAAGGTCAGTGCCGGCAGAGGCACCCAAGGCAGCCGGTTCTCGAGCGCCGAAGCGACGTCACCATAACACGCCTCGAGCACGACGAACCGCCAGTCGAGGGCGCCGTACACGATGGCTGCAGCCCCCAGCGATTGACCGTGGGCACCGACAGCGCGAAACCCACGCTGGCGCAGCAAAGCCAACCAGGCGGCCAGATCGCGCGCCTCATGGAAGCCCATCGACACCGGTGCCGCATCACTTTCGCCCGTGCCGCGCAGATCGACGAGCAACGTCGACCAGCCATGTTGCAGGTACCACGTTGCGCGCGACAGCGACGCCAATCGATTGCCGCGAATGCCGGCGACCAACACGACGCAGGCGTCGGAGTCGGCAGAGTTGCGCACGAGCCAACCGCGCACCGCTAGACCATCCTCGGTGTGCGCAACGACCGGCTCGATGGCCCGGCCCGCGAGCGCCGTGCGAAGGGGCATGGCAGCAGGCCGCCCGCGCGTTGCCACCAGCGCACCCACGAAACCGGCGGCGCACCAGCCGAGCAGCACCGACGCTGCCGCGATCGACCATCGGCGGCGAGCTCGCTCACGAGCGACTGACTTGACCGTTGGCACGAGCCGCAACGCTAGCCACCGCGCCCCCGGGGATAACGAACGAAGTCGATGGCGGAGTTCACGTGAGCGTGCACCGCCTACTCGTTCCCAAGAGGTAGCACTTCTCGGGCCGCTGTCACGCTTCGATGCCGCTGCGCACCGCGGCCTCGTTGTTGCTTTCTTGTCCCAGCACACGCCGTCGCCTGCGTGCCAACTCGAGAGGAAAGACAATGCGAACCTTCTGGCTGACGAGCGTTCTGAGTGCGAGCGCGATCGTGTTTCTCAGTGACCTTTGCATGGCGCATGGCGGGAAGTACATCGGCCCCGCGGACACCGTGCCGCCGAGCCCCGGTGGCGGTGGCCGCACCGGCGGGCCGTCTGGCCCCAACACCGGCGGACCGACGGGGCCGACCGCGCCGGCACCGACTGGGCCGGCGACCGGCGGCGGCACCGGACCGAGCACGGGCGGCGGCGGCGGCACCGGCGGCCGCGGGCCGAGTTCGGGCGGTCGCAGCACAGGCGGCGGCCTCGAGCCCGACCTGACGACGTGGGACTTCTGGTGGGAGTTCAACAAGGATCCCTACCTGAGCTTGCGAGATGCCGTGCATCGCGACACCGCGCAAACTGGAAGCGACGTGTTCTACCTCGGCACGAGGCGACGCGACTCTGCGACCAACTCGGTGAAGCCCACTCGCGACCAGATCCTCGGCGACGTGTTGCCCGCACTCAAGAAGGCCATCGACTCGACGGAGCAGCGCGACATCATCTCGTCGTGCATGATCGCGATGGCCAAGATCGGCACCGACCACCCCGACTTCCGACTCGTCGACGTGTTTGCACCGCGCCTGGCGCGGGGCGATCAAGAGATCCGCGAAACTGCGGCGCTGGCGATCGGCATCGCGGCCATCGGCGGTAGCGACGAGGTCGAACTTCTGACGGGCCTGGCGCTC